>CALIDR010000266.1 GCA_938022295.1 uncultured Burkholderiaceae bacterium | reverse complement strand
CCCGCAACGACGACTTCGTGTGAGACTTCATCTCGGTGGCTCCTTCGGTTGCTTGCGAGGCAACCCGCATGCTCTCGCATGCGGGTCGAAGGAGCCGCCACCTCAGCTCACGCGTTCAACAGACTTTGGGACATCGCCCCGCCGCGCCGCTGGCGACACAATGCCCGCTTCGCCACCCTTGTCTTCGCCCGCCGCGCGCGCCGAACGCGGCCCCCACCGCCCGCCCCGATGTTCGACGAGCTGAGGAGCGCCGCACGCCGGCTGCGCGACGACCACGCGCTGCGGCGCCTGCGCGACGACTGCCGCCGCCTGATGTCCGAGCGCGGCGAGGGCAACAGCGTCGCGCTGGCCAGCGACGCCGTGCAGCGCTACGCCGCGCTCGACGACGCCGGCCGCGCCGCCTTCTTCGCCCACCTGGCGCGCGACTACAACCCCGACCCGCGCGCCGTGCTGGCGGCGGCGCAGGACTACGCCGCCGACCCCAGCCCGGCGCACCTGCAGCGGCTCACCCGATGCGCCGAGCCGCCGCGGCAGGAGCTGCTGCGGCGGCTGAACCGCGCCCCCGGCGGCACGGCGGCGATCGTGCGCATGCGCCGCGCGCTGCTGGCGCGGCTGCCGAAGGAGCCGGCGCTGGCCGCCGTCGAGGCCGATCTGCTGCACCTGCTGTCGAGCTGGTTCAACCCCGGATTCCTCGAGCTGCGGCGCGTCGACTGGGATTCGCCGGCGCGCCTGCTCGAGCGCCTGATCGAGCATGAGGCGGTGCACGAGATCGACGGCTGGGACGACCTGCGCCGCCGCCTGCTGCCCGATCGCCGCTGCTTCGCCTACTTCCACCCCCAGCTGCCCGACGAGCCGCTGATCTTCGTCGAGGTCGCGCTGCTGCCCGAGATGCCGGCCGCGATCGCACCGCTGATCGACAAGAGGGTGACGGCGCCGCTCGAGGCGGCGCACTTCAAGGTCGCGACGTTCTACTCGATCAGCAACTGCGAGCCCGGCCTGCGCGGCGTCTCGCTCGGCAACTTCCTGATCAAGCGCGTCGCCGAGGCGCTGCGCCGCGAGCTGCCGCAGCTGCGCACGTTCTGCACGCTGTCGCCGATCCCGGGGCTGGCGGCCTGGCTCGCCGCGGGCGACGACGTGGGCGCGCTGCCGCGCGCGCGCGCCGCCGTCGCCGCGCGCGCCCGCGCGGCGCGCGATGTGCTCCTGCGCGCCTGCGACGGCGACTGGTCGCGCCTGCAGGCCGCGCCCGCGCTGCGCGCGCTCGGTGCCGAGGCGGAGCAGGCGCTGACGCGCCTGACCGCGGTCTACCTGCTGCACGTCACGCCCACGCCGCGCGGCGACCCAGTGGCGCGCTTCCACCTCGACAACGGCGCGCGGCTCGAGCGGCTGAACGCGCTGGCCGACCTGTCGCGCCGCGGGCTGAAACAGTCGCTGGCGATGATGGTCAACTATCGCTACGACCTCGACCACGTCGAGGCCCGTCACGACGCCTTCGCGCGCGGCCGCGTCGCCGCGGCGAGCGCCGTCGCGGCGCTGGCCTGACACAACCCCATCCGATCGACCGCCCCCAGGAGACGCCATGGAACCGCACCGCCCCGCCCGCCGCCGTCTGCTCGCCGCCGCGGCGCTCGCCGCCGTCGCCGCCGCGCCCGGCGCCTTCGCGCAGGGCTGGCCGACCAAGCCGGTCACGATCGTCGTGCCGTTCCCGGCCGGCGGCGGCACCGACGCCTTCGCGCGCCCGCTGTTCGCGGCGATGACGAAGAACACCGGCCGCCAGTTCGTGATCGACAACAAGGGCGGCGCCGGCGGCACCGTGGGTGCCTCGATCGCCGCGCGCGCCGCGCCCGACGGCTACACGTTCTTCATGGGCGCGGTGCACCACGCCATCGCGCCGAGCATGTATCCGCGGCTGGACTACGACATCGAGAAGGACTTCGTGCCGATCGGCCTGGTGGCGAGCGTGCCGCAGGTGATCGTCGTCAACCCGCAGAAGGTCGCCGCCAACACGCTGCCCGAGCTGCTCGAGACGCTGCGCCGCAACCCGGGGCGGCTGAACTACGGCTCGGCGGGCAACGGTACCTCGCACCACCTGGCCGGCGAGCTGTTCAAGCTGCAGACCAAGACGTTCATCACCCACATCCCGTACCGCGGCGCGGGGCCCGCGCTGCAGGACCTGATCGCCGGTCAGGTCGACCTGATGTTCGACGGCCTCGGGTCGTCGTCGGCGCACATCAAGGGTGGGCGCATCAAGGCGATCGCGGTGGCCGCCGACAAGCGCGCCCCCGGCTTCACCGACGTGCCCACCGCCGCCGAAGGCGGCGTGCCCGACTACAAGGTCTCGACCTGGTACGGCATCTGGGCGCCCCGCGGCACGCCGAAGGAGGCGATCGACCGCATGCACGCCGAGATGCGCAAGGCGCTCGAGTCCGACGAGCTGAAGGCGCAGTGGACGCATCTCGGCACCGAGACGCCGAACCTCTGGGGCGACGCCTTCGGCACCTTCGTGTCGAACGAGGTCCGGCGCTGGGCCGAGGTCGTCAAGGCCTCGGGCGCCAAGCTCGACTGACGCGGCGGGCGCGATGACCGGCCACGTCCGCTACCACGGCCCCGATGCGCGCGGCGTCGCGCGCGTCGAGATCGCCCACCCCGGCAAGCTCAACGCGATGTCGGTCGCGATGTGGGGCGCGCTGCGCGACGTCTTCGACGCCCTGCGCGGCGACGACGCCGCGGCGCTGCCGCGCGTCGTGATCGTGCACGGCGCCAAAGGCTCTTTCGTCGCCGGCGCCGACATCGAGGAGTTTCCGCGCTTCCGCTTCGCCGAGGAGACGCTGCGCAGCTACCACGACGCGCTGGTCGCGCCGGCGCTGCGCGCGATGCTCGACACCGACGTGCCGCTGGTCGCGCGCATCGAGGGCGCCTGCGTGGGCGGCGGGCTCGAGATCGCGGCCTGTTGCGACCTGCGCGTGGCCGGCCGCGGCGCGCGCTTCGGCATCCCGGTGGCGCGACTCGGCTTTCCGGTCGCGCCGCGCGAAGTCGAGATCCTCGCCGAGCGGCTCGGCCTGCCGCTGGTGCGCGAGTTGCTGCTCGAAGCGCGCCTGCTCGATGCCGACGAGGCGCGCCGGCGCTCGCTCGTGCAGCACGTCGTCGACGACGACGCGGTGGCTGCCGAGGCCGAGCGGCTGGCCGCCCACGTCGCGCAGCTGTCGCCGCAGGCGCTGCGCCTGAACAAACAGGTGCTGCGCCAGGTCGGGCAAGGCGGCACCAACGCCGAGCTGCGCGACCGCTTCTTCGCCTTCGCCGACAGCCGCGAGCACCGCGAGGGGCTGGCGGCGTTCCTCGAGAAGCGCGACCCCGAATTCTGATCGCCATCGATGAAGCACGACGACAACCTCTACGCGACGCTGCGCGCGGCGTTCCCGGCCGACCTCGACACGGTCGCCTTCGAGACCGCCGACACGCCGCTGCCGCTGCACTACACCTGGCGCGACGTCGACCGCGCCACCGCGATGCTCGCCAACCTGCTCGCCTCGCTCGAGCTGCCGCCGGGCAGCCGCATCGCGGCGCAGGTCGACAAGAGCGTCGAGGCGGCGATGCTGTACCTGGCGGTGCTGCGCGCGGGCCACGTCTACCTGCCGCTGAACACCGCCTACCAGGCCGGCGAGATCGAGTACTTCGTCGCCAACGCCGAGCCGGTGGTCGTCGTCTGTGCGCGGCGCAACTTCGGGTGGGTCGCGCCGCTCGCGTTCAAGGCCGGCGTGCAGCACGTCTTCACGCTCGACGACCGCAGCGGCAGCCTGCTCGAGCGCGCCGCGTGGCATGCCGACACCCACGAGCCGGCGCCGGTGCAGCCCGACGACCTGGCCGTGATCGTCTACACCAGCGGCACCACCGGGCGCAGCAAGGGCGCGATGCTGACCCACGAGAACCTGCGCAGCAACGCCCGCGTGCTGAAGGACTTCTGGGGCTGGGAGCCGGGCGACGTGCTGATCCACGCGCTGCCGATCTTCCACGTCCACGGCCTGTTCGTCGCCCTGCACGGCGCACTGCTCAACGGCAGCCGCACGATCTGGTTCGCGCGCTTCGACCCCGCCGCCGTGATCGCCCGCTTCCCCGAGGCGACCGTCTTCATGGGCGTGCCGACGCTGTACGTGCGCATGCTCGGCGAACCCGCGCTCACCCGCGCGCAGTGCGCGCACATGCGGCTGTTCGTCAGCGGCTCGGCGCCGCTGCTGATCGAGACGTTCGAGGCCTGGCGCGAGCGCACCGGCCACACGATCCTCGAGCGCTACGGCATGAGCGAGACGGTGATGCTCACCTCCAACCCCTACCGCCCCGAGTCGGCGCGCCGCGGCGGCACGGTGGGCGTGCCGCTGCCGGGGGTGCAGCTGCGCATCCGCGACGACAAGGGCCAGCCGGTGCCCACCGGCGAGGTCGGCCACATCCAGGTCAAGGGCCCGAACGTGTTCAAGGGCTACTGGCGCATGCCCGAGAAGACGGCCGACGACTTCACCGACGACCTGTGGTTCAAGACCGGCGACGTCGGCCGGCTCGACGCCGACGGCTACCTGACGCTCGTCGGCCGCAGCAAGGACCTCGTGATCACCGGCGGCTACAACGTCTACCCGGCCGAGGTCGAGGCGCTGATCAACGAGCTGCCCGGGGTGGCCGAGAGCGCGGTGATCGGCGTGCCGCACCCCGACTTCGGCGAGGGCGTGGTCGCCGTCGTCGTGCCGCGGCTGGGCGCGCAGGTCGACGGCGAGGCGATCGTCGCCGCGCTGAAGACGAAGATCGCGAACTACAAGGTGCCCAAGCGCGTCGTCGTCGTGCCCGAGCTGCCGCGCAACCAGATGGGCAAGGTGCAGAAGAACCTGCTGCGCGACGAGCACCGCGCGCTGTTCGGCGCATGACCGGCGCAGCCCCGGCACCCGAGCGCTGCCCGCGCTGCGGCGCCGCGTTCGCCTGCGGCGCCGCCGGCGCGGCGCCGTGCCCGTGCACCGCGGTGCGGCTCGACGCGGCCACGCTCGCCGCGCTGCGCGCGCGCTACACGGGCTGCCTGTGCCTGCGCTGCCTGCACGCGATCGCCGCCGGCGCCGACGTCGGCCCGCCCGCTGCCGCGGCGTGAACGCCCGCTCGGCGCGCGCCGCCATCAGGGCGCGGGGGGGCGCCTTCCCGAAGCCGACGAGGTGGTTGTTCGCCGGCAGCGCCAGCGTGCACTGCCACGCCAGGCCGCAGGCCTCGGCTTCGGCGCGCACCGCGGACAGCCGCCGCAGGCCCCAGCGCGGGTCGCGCGAGCGCAGGTCGGCGTCGAACGCTTCGTTGCTCGGCGCCGTCGGCACGCCGTCGAGGCGGATCGGGCCATACAGCAGCAGCCGGCCGCCGGGGCGCAGCAGCGCCGCCGCGCCGCGCATCAGCGCCGCGCAGGCGGCCCACGGGCTGACGTGCAGCAGGTTGACCGCGACGACGGCGTCGTAAGGGGCGCCGTCGGCCACCGCGGGCGGCCACGCGGCGTCGAGCACGTCCAGCCGCTGCGCCGGGCGCACGTTGGGCAGGCCCCGGCAGCGGGCGTCGATCACCGGCAGCAGGCGCGGCTCGGCGTCGGTGGGCTGCCAGGTCCAGTGCGGCATCGCGGCGGCGAAGTGCCGCGCGTGCTGGCCGGTGCCGCTGGCCACCTCCATCACGCGCGCCGCCGGCGGCAGCAGGCGCTGCAGCGCGTCGAGGATCGGCGCGCGGTTGCGCTCGGCGGCGGCGCTGAACGGCAGGTCGTCGGGCGTCATCGTCGTTGCGCGGGTCCGTCGCGCCAGTCCGTCGCCGAAGCTTGTCATGCCCCGCCTCGCGCCGGCCGGGCCGGGGTGAAGGAATTCTTACGAAGCGCTGAGCGAAGTCTTGCGAGCGCGCCCGGGGGCCGGTTCCTACAGTGACGTCACGCCGCCGAACGACTCGGCGACGGCCCGACGACCACACCGAGGAAGCCGATGGACGCCACGCATGCCACTGCCCGAACCACCCTGCCGCCGCTGCCGCGCCGTCGTGCCGGCGCGACCTCTACACCGGCATCCACAAGGCGCTGCGCCTGTGCATGACCGACACGCTGACGCGCGTGGGCCGCACCGACCCGGGCGACGCCGCCGACGTCGCCGCCGCGCTCGGCCAGCTCGAGCGGCTGCTCGCGCTGTGCGAGGTGCACCTGACCGACGAGAACGCCTTCGTGCACCCGGCGCTCGAGCGCGCGCGCCCCGGCACCGCGGCGCGCATCGCCGCCGAGCACGTGCACCACGCCGGGGCGATCGCCGACCTGCGCGACCTCGCCGCCTGCGTCGGCCACGCCGCCGACGGCGCGCGCGCCCCGGCGCTCGAACGCCTGTACCGCTCGCTCGCGCTGTTCGTCGCCGACAACTTCCACCACATGCACGTCGAGGAGACGGTGCACAACCCGGTGCTGTGGGCGGCCTACGACGATGCCGAGCTGACGGCGATCGAGCAGGCGATCGTGGCGTCGATCCCGCCCGTGGTGATGACGCAGGCGCTGCACTGGTTCGTGCCGGCGCTCACGCCACCCGAGCGCGTCGCGATGCTCGCCGAGATGCGCCAGGGCATGCCGCCGCCGGCTGTCGGCAGCGGACCACGCACGGCTCGTGCGCGCCCTCGGCCTGCCGGTCGCGCCGGGCCTGATGACGGCCTGAAGACCGCTCCCCGCGCGCCGCCGATGGCGGCGCGTGCGGGTCAGTGGGGCACGTCGGCGAGCTGCAGCGGGCGCGCGACGAGTAGCCGGAACCGCCCGCGCCCCGTCTTCTCGAGGCGCACGCTCGCCTGGCGGTCGACGAGGCGGCGTGTCAGCAGCACGAGCCTCGCCTCGAGGTTGTCGCCGACGTCGGGCAACCCGATCTCGGCAGCCGCCAGGCGCAGCTCGCGGTTCGTGAACTCGGTGCGGCCGCTCGCGGCGTGGTCGCGCAGCAGCTTCCACAGCACGGCGCCGGCCACGCCCTTG
>CALIDR010000265.1 GCA_938022295.1 uncultured Burkholderiaceae bacterium | reverse complement strand
GCGTCGGCAATGCGCCGTCGCTCGCGAACTGGACCACGTCGGGCACCGTCAACGCGCGCCGTTCGACGAACACGATCAACACCTCGGGCGGCAACGCCGGATTCAACGGCTTCTTCACGAGCGCCTTCGCGGTGCTCGGCGACGCGTCGGGGGCGATCGGCGGCGCGCCGAACAGCGGCGTCTCGTCGATCAGCCAGACCTTCGTGCTGCCGGCCGTCGTCGCCGGGGCCGGCGTCGCGACCTACGACCTCGAGGTCAGCTTCCGCACCGTGTTCGACGGCCGCGACGACGGTGACTCGCTTACCGGTGCCGACGTGTTCTCGGCCACGCTCTTCACGTCTTTGTTCGTTCAGGGATCGACGGTCTTTCCCAGCGGCGCGCCCAGCACCGGGTCGGCCAACAACCAACTGGTGCACGACCCACTCAATGTCGTCTTGCTGGGGCTCCTGCCCGGCACGTACACGCTGACGTTCAGCCTCGCCGAAGCGGCCGGCACGGCCGGCGGCTTCACCAACACGGCTGCCGGGATCGACAGCGTGTCGGTGTTCGCAACGGCCAACCTGCAGGCGCCGGAGCCGACCGCCCTGTCGCTGGTCGGGCTGGCGCTGCTCGGCGGCGGCCTCGCGTCGCGCCGGCGCCGCGCCGTGCGCTGACCGGCGTCGACACGCCTCATCGATTCGCGACCGTGGCCGGGCGCCGCCACAGCGCCCATAGTGCGATCGCCGCCACGGCGGCGAGCAGCGCCGGGAAGCCCCACCCAGGCGCCCATTCGAGCGCCGCGGCGCCGAGCGCGGGCGACAGCATCGCGCCCACCGTGTACGACAGCACGAGCACCGCGGTGGCGTTGACGAGCGCGGTGCCTTCGTGGCGGTGGCCGATCTCGATCATCGACACCGTGTAGAGCGCCCCGCCCGCGCCGCCGCAGACGAACGCGACCACCGCCGCCAGCGGGCCGAACGCGCCGACGAAGGGCAGCAGCAGCGTCGCGCCGAGCGTGGCGGCGGCGCAGCCGATCGCCACCGCGCGCCGAGGCAGACGGTCGCTCGCCTCGCCGAGCGGCAGCATCATCAGCGCGCTGCCCAGGCCGCTGGCCGACACCAGAAGTGCCGCCAGCGCGGCACCGAACCCCATCGCCAGGCCGTACAGCGGCAGCACGCCCGCCAGCCCGCTTTCGAAGAAGCCGCCGGCCAGGCCGGCCAGCATCACCGCCGGCGCCGCGCGCACGGCGTCGACGATGCCGCGCAGGCCGAGCCGCGTCGCGCCGTCGTGCGCCGCCGGCGCCAGCGGCGGCAGCGCGAGGCTGAACGCGAAGCCCAGTGCGACCAGCGCCACCGCGACCCAGCGCGAGCGCTCGGCCGCGTCGCCCTCGGTGCCGACCGCCGCCAGCAGCGCCGGGCCGAGCACGAAGGTGGCGCCGACCATCGTCTCGAACAGGCCGATCAGCCGCCCGCGCCGGTGCGGCGGCGCGAGTTCGGCCACCGTCGCTTCGGCGAGGATCCAGCGCAGCGCCGCCGCGACGCCGGCGGCGAAGTACAGCACCGCCCACAGCGCGGGTGACGCGGTCAGCGTGATCGCGAGCAGCGTGGCGAGCGGCACCGCGACGCTGGCCACCAGCGCGCGCCGGCGGCCGAGCCAGCGCACCCAGCGGGCGGCGAACGGGGTGGCCGCGCCGATGCCGAGCCAGAGCGCGGCGCTGAACAGGCCCACGGTCGCCGTCGACAGCCCCTGCGCCTTCAGCGTGAACAGCAGCAGCGGCGCGAACATGAAGAAGCCGGTCAGCTCGAAGAACGTCGAGGCGAACAGCGCCAGCAGGCCGCGGCGGCGCTGCTCGGCGGTCATCGCGCCGGCACCGGCCGGCGCCGCGGCAGGCGTCGCGCTGGCGAGGCTCACGGGGGTAAGGCGCTCAGTCGGCGGGGGTGCCGAAGAGCTTGTCGCCGGCGTCGCCGAGGCCGGGGATGATGTAGCCGTTGGCGTCGAGGTGGCTGTCCACCGCCGCGGTCCAGCAGCGCACGTCGGGGTGCGCGGCGTCGAGGGCGCGGATGCCCTCGGGCGCGGCGACGAGCACGAGCGCGCGCACGTCGCGGCAGCCGCGCGCCTTCAACAGCCCGGCGGTGGCGATCATCGAGCCGGCGGTGGCGAGCATCGGGTCGACGATCAGCGCCGTGCGCTCGTCAAGGTGGCCGACGAACTTCTCGAAGTAGTGCTCGGGCTGCAGCGTGTCGTGGTTGCGGCTCAGGCCGACGACGCTGATCTTGGCGTTGGGCACCATCTGCAGCACGCCGTCGAGCATGCCCAGCCCGGCGCGCAGGATCGGCACCACGGTCACCTTGCGCCCCGCGATGCGCTGCACGTCGATCTCGCCGCTCCAGCACGCAATGCGGTGCGTCTCGAGCGGGAAGTCGGCCGTGGCCTCGTAGGCGAGCAGCGCGGCGAGTTCGGCGGTGAGCTCGCGGAACTGCTTGGTGCCGATGCCGGCCTCGCGCAGCAGGCCGATCTTGTGCTGGACGAGCGGGTGCCGGACTTCGACGACGGGCATGGCGGCGTGGGGCGGACTGGAATGTCAGCCCAGTGTATCGAGCAGCGCCGGCAGCACGCCGGCGGCGGTGCCGCGCAGCACCCAGTGCGCCTCGTCGTCGATCTCGCTTTCGTGCGGGTTGACGATGGCCACCTGCGCCCCGGCGCGCCGCGCCGTCGACGCCAGCCCGGCGGCGGGCCACACTGCGCCCGAGGTGCCGACGACGAGCATCACGTCGCACGCCATCGCGCAACGGTCGGCGGCCTCGAGCGCCGCCGCGGGCAGCATCTCGCCGAACCAGACGACGCCCGGGCGCACGAAGTTGCCGCACTCGGCGCAGCGCGGCGGCCGGCCGGCGGCGGCGCGCGCGGGGTCGCACGCCCGGCCGCGCGGACACGGCCGCAGCCAGCGGTCGGCGAGGATGTCGCCGTGCAGGCGGATCGTCTGCGGCCAGCCGGCGCGCTGGTGCAGGTCGTCGACGTTCTGCGTCACCAGCGTCAGCACGCCCGGGCGGCGGTGGCCGAACGCGGCCAGCGCGACGTGGCCAGCGTGGGGCTGCGCCTGGCGCACGCCGACGCGGCGTTCGGCATACCAGTCCCACACCCGCGCGGGGTCGGCACGGAAGCCCTCCTCGCTGGCCAGCTGCGCGGGGTCGAAGCGGCTCCACAGCCCGGTCAGCGCGTCGCGGAACGTCGGGATGCCGCTTTCGGCGCTCATGCCCGCACCGGTCAGCACGCACACGCGCCGCGCGGCGTCGAGATGCGCGCGCACGGCGGCGAGCGCGGCGGGGTCCGGCGCCTCAGCCACGGCGGCGCACCGCTTCGTACAGGCAGATGCCGGCGGCGACCGAGACGTTCAGGCTCTCGACCGCGCCCTTCATCGGGATGCGCACCAGCGCGTCGCAGGTGCGGCGGGTGAGCTGGCGCATGCCGTGCCCCTCGGCGCCGAGAACGAGCGCGAGCGGCCCCGCGAGGTCGCCTTCCCACAGCGTCTGCGCGGCGTCGTCGGCCATGCCGACGACGCGGATCGAGCGCTCCTTCAGCTCGGCGAGCGAGCGCGCGAGGTTGGTCACCATCAGGTACGGCACGGTCTCGGCGGCACCGCTGGCGACCTTGGCCACCGTCGCGTTCAGGCCCACCGCGTGGTCCTTCGGCGCGATCACCGCGTGCACGCCGGCGCCGTCGGCCACGCGCAGGCACGCGCCGAGGTTGTGCGGATCGGTCACGCCGTCGAGCGCGAGCACGAGCGGCGGACCCTGCACAGCGTCGAGCAGATCGTCGAGCGAGTGGATCTGCGGCAGCGGCGTCACCCGCGCGGCCACGCCCTGGTGGCGCGGATGGCCGGCCAGCCGGGTGAGCTGGGCGTCGTCGCTGTCGACGATCTTCGCGCCGGCGGCGGCCGCGCGCTGCACGAACTGGCGCATGCGGGCGTCGCGGCGCGCCGCGTCGACGTGGACCTCGAGCACGGTGGCAGGCGCCGTGCGCAGGCGCACGCCGACGGCGTGAAACCCGTACAGGACCTTGGGCGGCGGCATGCGGCGATGGTAGCCGCCCGCCGCGGCGCGAGGCCGCTGCCGCGCGCGGACTCAGGCGCGCAGGTGCAGCGCCGCGGTACTGTGGACGGTGTCGGCCGCAGCCGCGCCGAAGCGCATGCCCGGCGAGTCGTTGGCGAGCGACTTCATCTCGTTGTAGACGTCGGCCAGCCGCGACGCCGGCACGCGCATCAGGTGCAGCGACATCGACAGCGGCGTGACCGGGCGCGTGGGCTTGTCCTCCGCCGTGGCCGGCCGCGCCGCGGTCACCGGCTCGACCGGCTGCACGGCGCCCACGGCCCGGGTGGCGGCGGCGATCGGCGTCAGCGACAGTCCGGTGGGTGATGGCGGGTTGATCGACAGGTACATGGCGGCCCCCGTTGGACAAGAAGGCTTGAGTCCAGTATCGGCGGCCGACGCGCGGACTTGAGGCCGATCGGCCCGGCTTTTCGTCGCTTCCTCCCGTCCGCCGAGGCACCGCGGCGTGACATCGTTCACGCCGCGGCGCGCCAGAGCAGGATCGCGCCGATCAGCACCGGCTGGTGCACCATGTAGAAGCTCAGCGGCCAGCGCCCGAGCACGGCCACCGGCGCCAGCGCGCGCGGCAGCGAGCCGGCCAGCCAGCCGCGCCGTCGCGCCAGCGCCCACTGCCCTGCGGCCAGCCCCCACAGCATCACGCCGAGCCAGGGTAGCAGCGGCACGAAGTCCTCCGTCACCGGCTTGCGCGTGACGAGGCCGACCCAGTTCGTCCACCGGGTGTCGAAGAACGGGTGCTGCACGATCTGCGGCAGCGCGACGGCCGCCAGGCCGAGCGGCCACAGCCAGACGCCGAGCGGCGCCGCGAAGCGCGCGACGACGAGCATCAGCGCGATGCCGTGCAGCACGCCGAAGCTGATCCAGCTGGCCGGGAACATCAGCGCCGAGCCGACCGACACGAGCGCGGCGCAGCCGGCGATCTGCGCCCAGCGGCGCCAGAAGCGCGCCGCCGGCTGGTCCGCCGCGAGCGCGAGCGCCTGCCCGAGCCCGGCGGTGAACAGGAACAGGCTCACGATCGCCGTGCGCTGCCCCGTCCACAGCGGGTCGCGGTAGAAGTCCTGCCGCGGCTCGAGCAGGCCGAAGTGGTTGAGGTCGAACGCGAAGTGGAACGCCGCCATCCACAGCATCGCGACGCCGCGCAGGGCGTCGAGGCGGTCGAAGCGTTCGCGGGGCGCGGCAGCAGCGGTCGGCGCATTCACGGCGCTGACGATAGCGCGCCGCACGGCCCCGATCCGCGCGTCGGCGGCGTCTTCAGCCCGCCAGCCGCCGCCCCTGCTCGGCCGCCGCGACGACGATCGCCGCCGGCTCGAAGCGCGCGCCGTGCGCGGCCGCGAGCTCGCGCGCGCGGGCGACGAAAGCCTTCGGCCCCATCGCGTCGATGAACTGCAGCGCGCCGCCGTGGAACGGCGCGAAGCCCCAGCCGAAGATCGAGCCGATGTTGCCGTCGGCCACCGAGCGCAGCACGCCTTCCTCGAGGCAGCGCGCCGCCTCGTTGGCCTGCACGAACAGCAGGCGGTCGATCAGCTCGCGCTGCGGCGGCTGCGCGGCCGCGGGCGGGTACAGCCGGGCGAGGCCCGGCCACAGGCGCTTGCCGTCGTCGTCGTAGTCGTAAAAGCCCTGCCCGGCCTTCTTGCCGACGCGGCCGATCTCGCACAGCTGGCGGATCACGCTCTCGGCCGGGTGCGGCTGGTAGGCGCGACCCTCGGCGGCGAAGTCCTTCTTCGTCTGCTCGATCACGTGCAGCGACAGGCTCAGGCTCACCTCGTCCTGCAGCGCCAGCGGCGGCATCGGCATGCCGGCCTGCAGGCCCGCCTGCTCGACGTGGCGCGGGTGCACGC
Organism: uncultured Burkholderiaceae bacterium; assembly: GCA_938022295.1. Lineage (GTDB taxonomy): Bacteria > Pseudomonadota > Gammaproteobacteria > Burkholderiales > Burkholderiaceae_C > Calidifontimicrobium. Next base: position 21,476 of record CALIDR010000265.1, on the reverse strand, counting down.
CCTCCTCGAGCATCGTGATGCCTTCCATCACGTAGGTCGCGAACACGCGCGAGGTGTAGAAGCCGCGGCTGTCGTTGACGACGATCGGCGTCTTGCCGATCTGCAGCACGAAGTCGAATCCGCGCGCCAGCGTCTCGTCCGACGTCTGCCGGCCGACGATGATCTCCACCAGCGGCATGCGGTCGACCGGGCTGAAGAAGTGCAGCCCGACGAAGTGCGATGGCCGCCCGCTCGCCTGCGCGAGGCTCGTGATCGGCAGCGTCGACGTGTTGCTCGCGAACACGGCGTCGGGCCCGATCGCGGCCTCGGCCTGCCTCGTCACGTCGGCCTTGACCGCGCGGTCCTCGAACACGGCCTCGATCACGAGGTCGCAGCCGGCGAGGTCCTCGTACGCGGTCGTCGGCTTGATGCGGGCGAGCACGGCGTCGCGCTTCTCGGGCGTCGAGCGGCCCTTCCTGACCGCCTTGTCGAGCAGCCCGTGCGAATGGGCCTTGCCCTTCTCGGCGAGCTCGATCGACGTGTCGAGCAGCACGACGTCGATGCCCGCCTTCGCCGCGACGTAGGCGATGCCGGCGCCCATCATCCCGGCGCCGAGCACGCCGAGCTTGGTCACCTTCGACGGCGGCACCTTCGCCGGCCGCGACGCGCCCTTCTTGATCGCGTTCAGCTGGTACCACAGCGTGCCGATCATGTTGCGGCTTTCCTGCGACATCGCGCAGGCCGCGAAGTAGCGGCTCTCGACGGCGCTCGCGGCGTCGAAGCCGAGCAGGCCGCCCTCGAACACGCTCGACATGATGTGCGTGACCGCGGGGTAGTTGCCGTAGCTCTTGGCCGCGGCCACCGACGGCGCGATCGACCACAGCTGCGCCACCGCCGGCGAGCGCGAGTCGCCGCCCGGGAAGCGGAACCTGGCCTCGTCCCAGGGCTGCTTGGCCTTCGGGTGCGCGACGCACCAGGCCCTCGCCTTCGCGAGCAGGTCGTCGCGGTCTTGCGCGAGTTCGGTCACGAGGCCCATCGACAGCGCCTTCGCCGGCGCGATGTCGGCGCCCTCGCCCATGATCTGCAGCGCGGTCTGGATGCCCAGCAGGCGCGGCAGCCGCACCGTGCCGCCGCCGCCGGGCAGCAGGCCGAGCTTGACCTCGGGCTGGCCGAGCTTGAGCTTCGGGTCGTCGAGCACGATGCGTGCGTGGCACGCGAGCGCGATCTCGAGCCCGCCGCCGAGCGCGTGGCCGCCGATCGCCGCCACCACCGGCTTGCCCATCGTCTCCATCCGGCGCAGCACCGCCTTCATCGCCATCGACGCCTCGAACGGCTCGCGCGGGTCCTGCCACTTCGACATGCGGTCGAGGTCGCCGCCGGCGCAGAAGTCGGCCTTGCCCGAGGTCAGCACGAGGCCCCTGATCGCGTCGTCGCTCACGACGCGCTCGACGACGTGGGCGAGCGCCGTCATCAGCTCGTCGCCCACGACGTTCATCGGCCGGCCGGGCAGGTCCATCGTCGCGACGGCGATGCCGTCGGCGTCCACGGTCAACGTGATGGCGTTGTTCATGGTCGACCCCTCACACCCTTTCGACGATGGTGGCGATGCCCATGCCGCCGCCGACGCACAGCGTCGCGCAGCCGGTGGCGAGGTTGCGGCGCTCGAGCTCGTCGAGCAGCGTGCCGAGGATGATGCAGCCGGTGGCCCCGAGCGGGTGACCCATCGCGATCGCGCCGCCGTTGACGTTGACGCGCTCGAGGTCGATGCCGAGGTCGCGCGCGGTCTTCATCGGCACCACCGCGAACGCCTCGTTGATCTCCCACAGGTCGATGTCGCCGACCGCCATGCCGGCCTTCGCGAGCGCCTTGCGCACCGCCGGCGTCGGGCCGGTGAGCATGATCGTCGGCTCGGAGCCGATCACCGCCGCGGCCCGCACGCGCGCCCTCGGCCGCAACCCGGCCTTGTCGCCGCCGGCCTTCGAGCCGACGAGCATCAGTGCCGCGCCGTCGACGATGCCCGACGAGTTGCCGGCGTGGTGCACGTGCTCGATGCGCTCGACGGTGGTGTACTTGCGCAGCGCGGTGGCGTCGAACCCCATCTGGCCCATCATCGCGAAGCTCGGCTCGAGCTTGGCCAGCGCCTCCATCGTCGTGCCGGGGCGGATCGTCTCGTCCTCGGCGAGCATCAGCAGGCCCGCGATGTCGTGCACCGGCACGATCGAGCGCGCGAAGTGGCCGGCCGCGCGCGCCGCTGCCGCGCGCTGGTGCGAGCGCAGCGCGAACGCGTCGACGTCGCCGCGCGTGAAGCCTTCCATCGTCGCGATCAGGTCGGCACCCACCCCCTGCGGCACGAAGCCGAGCTTGGCGTTGATGCGCGGGTCCATGAACCAGGCGCCGCCGTCGCTGCCCATCGCCCACCGGCTCATGCTCTCGATGCCGCCGGCCACGACGAGGTCCTCCCAGCCGCTCGTCACCTTCGCCGCGGCGAGGTTGACCGACTCGAGCCCGGAGGCGCAGAAGCGCGATTGCGTGACGCCGGCCACGGTCTGCGCCCACTCTGCGTCGAGCACCGCGGTGCGCGCGATGTCCGCACCCTGCTCGCCCACCGGCGTCACGCAGCCGAGCACGACGTCGTCGACGAGCGCGGTGTCGAGCTCGTGGCGCGACTGCAGCGCCTTGAGCAGCGTGCGCAGCAGCCACACCGGCGTGGCCTGGTGCAGCGATCCGTCCTTCTTGCCCTTGCCGCGCGGCGTGCGCACGTGGTCGTAGATGTAGGCGTCGGTCATGTAGACCCCTCGGTCCTCGAGTACAACGCCCGCTCCCCCGAGGGGGTGCGGGCCGGCTTGGGAGCGGCCCGGCGCCCGGCCCGCTCGCGCGTTCTCGTTCTCGTCACATAAAGCGGGCCGCCAGTTCCTTCATGATCTCGTTCGTGCCGCCGTAGATGCGCTGCACGCGCGCGTCGACGTACAGCTCGGCGATCGGGTATTCCATCATGTAGCCGTAGCCGCCGAAGAGTTGCAGGCACTCGTCCATCACCCGGCACTGCTGCTCGCTGACCCAGGCCTTGGCGAGCGCGGCGCGCGCGGCGTCGAGCTCGCCCTTCAGGTGCGCAACGATGCACGCGTCGACGAAGGCGCGCGCGGCGAGCACGGCGGCCTGCACCTCGGCAAGCCTGAACTTCGTGTTCTGGAAGTCCCAGATCGGCTTGCCGAAGGCCTTGCGCTCCTTCACGTAGCCGAGCGTCTCGGCGAGCGCGCGCTCCATCGCGCCGATGCCCTGCACGGCGATGATCAGCCGCTCCTGCGGCAGCTGCTCCATCAGCTGCACGAAGCCCTGCCCTTCGCGGCCGCCGAGCAGGTTCGCCGCCGGCACGCGCACGCCGTCGAAGAAGAGTTCGCTCGTGTCCTGCGCCTTGAGGCCCACCTTGTCGAGCCTGCGCCCGCGCCGGAAGCCCGCCGCCGGCCGGCCGTCGGGGCCGTCGGTCTCGAGCACGAGCAGCGAGGTGCCCTTGGCGCCGGCGCCGCGGTCGGTCTTCGCGACGACGACGATCAGGTTCGCGTGCTGGCCATTGGTGATGAACGTCTTCGCACCGGTCAGCACGTAGTCGTCGCCGTCGCGCAGCGCGTGCGTCGCGATCGCCTGCAGGTCGCTGCCGGTGCCGGGCTCGGTCATCGCGATCGCGCCGACGAGCTCGCCGGTGGCCATCCTCGGCAGCCAGCGGCGCTTCTGCTCGTCGCTGCCGTAGTGGAGGATGTACGGCGCGACGATCGCCGAATGCAGCGCGCCGCCGAAGCCCGAGAGGTTCGCGCGCGACTGCTCGATCATGATCACCGCCTCGTGCGCGAAGTCGCCGCCGCCACCGCCCCAGGCTTCGGGCGTCGAGACGCACAGCAGCCCCTGCGCGCCGGCCTCGCGCCAGCACTCGCGCGGCACGATGCCGGCCTCGCGCCACGCCGCGGCCTGCGGCACCCAGCGCTCGCGGAAGAAGCGCGCCGCGCTGTCGGCGAGCAGGCGGTGCTCCTCGGCCATCCAGGCCGACGGGAAGACGTCGATGCTCACGTGCGCCTCATTTCGATGCGAGCTGCTCGCGCGCGGTGGCGTTGATGACGCGCAGTTCGGCGAGCGTCGCATCGATGTGCGCGCGCTTGAGCTCGAGCTCGCGGATCGCGTCGTCGGTGCGCGCGATCACGTACTTCAGCTGCTGCACCCGCCCCTCGCCGCGCGCACCATACAGGTCGAGGTAGTGCTTGATCTCGGCGAGCGACGCGCCGATCGCCTTGCTGCGCAGGATCAGCGCCAGGCGCGCGCGGTCGCGTCGAGTGTAGACGCGCGTGCCGTTGACGCGCCGCGGCGCGAGCAGCCCCTTGTCCTCGTAGAAGCGCAGCGCGCGCGGCGACAGGCCGAACTCGGCGCACAGCTCGCCGATGCCGAACAGCTCGCCGGTGGCGTCGTCGCGGTGCGACGCGACGACTTCCTGCGCGCTCGGCGCCGGCCGGGCGGGCGCCGGCGCGCGCTTGCGCACCGGGCGCGCGGGTGCGTCGACTTCCGGCACAGCCATCAGCCAGGCCACCGATGCCCGCGGGACGCGCACTCGAGCCCGCCCCTCACATCAAGCGACCGCCGCGGATCCGGCTTCGCCGGTCCGCTGGCGGTGCCCCCTCGAGGGGGAGCGCCGAAGGCGCTACGGGGGTGGTTCACAACACGCGCTGCAGCTTGAGCGCGACGCTCATGTCGCCGCTGACCTTCAGCTTGCCGATCATGAACGCGGTGGCGGGCTCGAGGTCGCCGGCGAGCATCGCGGTGAGGTTGTCGAGCGAGACGCCGACCGTGCAGTCGGCGTCCTTGTCCTCGTTGCTGACGGCGTTCGGGATCGCCTTGCCGTCGATGTAGACGACGCCGGCGTCGCCGCAGTCGAACTTCAGCGTCGCGTCGAGTCCGCAGGCGTCGCCGACGCGCGTGCGCAGGGTTTCGGTGCAGGCTTGCAGGTCCATGGGGCTCTCGCGGGCAGCGGCAGAACGTGGAACCGAGATCGTAGTCGCTCGGGTTGTCGCAGGCATGCGCGTATTCCCCGATACGGCACACAGTTGACGTTAACGTCACCCCGGGGCCTAATCGCGAACGTTGCCCGCACGCCCCTCGCGATGACGCCTTCCCCCGCCCCCGACGCCCCGGCCCGCACCGGCTACCGCAGCGTGTTCCGGCCCGGCCTGTTCGCCGGCGAGCTGCACTGGGTCACCGGCGGCGGCAGCGGCATCGGCCGCTGCGTGGCCCACGAGCTGGCGTCTCTCGGCGCCACCGTGGTGATCAGCGGGCGCTCGCGCGACAAGCTCGAGCGCGTCGCGGCCGAGATCGCCGAAGACGGCGGGCGCTGCCACACGATCGCGTTCGACATCCGCGACGAGGAGGCGGTGAAGGCCGGCGTCGCGCGCGTCGTGGCCGAGCACGGGCCGGTGTCGGGCCTCGTCAACAACGCCGGCGGGCAGTTCCCGGCGCCGATGCTGGCGATCAGCAAGAAGGGCTTCGACGCCGTCGTCGCCAGCAACCTCACCGGCGGCTTCCTGATGATGCGCGAGGTCTTCGTGCAGAGCATGGAGAAGACGGGCGGCGCGATCGTCAACATGACGGCCGACTTCCGCAACGGGATGCCCGGCATGGCGCACAGCGGCGCCGCACGCGCGGGGATGAGCAACCTGACGATGACGGCGGCGTTCGAGTGGGCGCACGCCGGCGTGCGGGTCAACGCCGTCGCGCCGGGGTGGATCGCCTCGAGCGGGATGGACACCTACGGCGGCGCGATGAAGGCGATCATCCCGAAGCTGAAGCAGCACGTGCCGCTGCGCCGCCTCGGGCTCGAGGCCGAGGTCAGCGCCGCGATCGTGTTCCTGCTGTCGCCGGCGGCGGCGTTCATCACCGGCGTCACGCTGCCGATCGACGGCGGCGCGCCGCTGGGCAGCGAGATCTTCCCGCTCGGGCCGGACGCGAGGTCGGTGCCGTTTGACGGCTTCCACCGCGCGGTGACGCCCGACGTCCTGAAGTAATGCCGGCGCTCGCGACCCGGCTCGACGCGAAGAGCGCGGCCTTCCGCGCCAACGCCGAGCGCATGCGCGAGCGGCTCGACCAGGTGCGCACGCTCGAGGCGAAGGTCGTCGCCGAGTCGGCGAGCAAGCGCGAGAAGTTCGCCCAACGCGGCCAGCTGCTGCCGCGCGAGCGCGTCGCGCGCCTGCTCGACCGCGGCAGCGACTTCCTCGAGCTGAGCCCGCTAGCGGGTCTGGGCATGCACGACGACGACGGTCGGAAGAGCGTGCTCGGCGGCGGCTCGATCGTCGGCATCGGCACCGTCGCCGGCAAACGGGTCGTGATCTCGGCGAGCGACAGCGGCATCAAGGGCGGCACCGTCGCGCCGATGGGGCTGAAGAAGGCGCTGCGCGCGCAGCAGGTCGCCGCCGAGAACAAGCTGCCGATCGTCACCCTCGTCGAGTCGGGCGGCGCCAACCTGATGTACCAGGCCGAGATCTTCGTCGACGGCGGGCGCAGCTTCGCGAACCAGGCGCGGCTGTCGGCGGCGGGCATCCCGCAGGTCGCCGTCGTGCACGGCTCGTCGACCGCCGGCGGCGCGTACCTGCCGGGGCTGTCGGACTACGTCGTGCTGGTGCGCGGGCGCAGCAGCATCTACCTCGCCGGGCCGCCGCTCGTGAAGGCCGCGATCGGCGAGGACGCGAGCGACGAGGCGCTCGGCGGCGCACAGCTGCACGCCGAGATCACCGGCCTGGGCGAGTACCTCGCCGAGAACGACGCCCACGCGATCGCGCTGGCGCGCGAGCTGCTCGACAAGCTGGCGTGGGACACCGTGCCCCCGGCGCCGGACGCGCCCGAGCCGCTGTACCCGGCCGACGAGCTGATGGGCGTCGTGCCCGCCGACGAGCGCACGCCGTACGACTGCCGCGAGGTGATCGCGCGCCTCGTCGACGGCTCCGACTTCCTGGAATTCAAGGCGGTCTACGGCGCCGACACCGTCTGCGGCCACGCCCGCATCCATGGCCACGCGGTCGGGCTGATCGGCAACAACGGGCCGATCCAGCCCGAGGGCTCGGTCAAGGCGGCGCAGTTCATGCAGCTCGCCGACCAGTCGGGCACGCCGCTCGTGTTCCTGCAGAACACGACCGGCTACATGGTCGGCTCGGAAGCCGAACGCAAGGGCGCGATCAAGCACGGCAGCAAGATGATCCAGGCGGTGGCCAACGCGCGCGTGCCGAAGTTCACCGTCGTGCTCGGCGGCTCGTACGGCGCCGGCAACTACGGCATGTGCGGCCGCGGCTTCGACCCGCGCTTCATCTTCGCCTGGCCCACGGCGCGCACCGCGGTGATGGGCGGCGCGCAGGCGGCGATGGTGATGGACATCGTCAACCGCGCCAAGCTCGAACGCATGGGGCTGCCCGCCGACGACGCGGCGCTCGCGGCGATGAGCGAGCAGCTGCGCAGGCGCCTCGACCACGAGTCGACGGCGCTGTTCGGCACCGCGCGGCTGTGGGACGACGGCATCATCGACCCGCGCGACACGCGGCGCGTGCTCGGCCTGTGCCTCGCGATCGCCGCCGAGGCCGAGCGGCGGACCCTTCGCCCGAACACCTTCGGCGTGGCCCGGATGTGACCCAGGAGACCCCACGATGCAGTTCACCGCCGAACACCGCCAGATCGACGACACCGTCACCCGCTTCGTCGAGAAGGAGATCAACCCGCATGTGCCGGCCTGGGAGGCGGCCGAGGAGTTCCCGAGCCACGAGGTGTTCAAGAAGCTCGGCAACCTCGGCCTGCTGGGCCTGAAGTACCCCGAGGAATTCGGCGGCGCGGGGCTCGACTTCAGCTACTCGATGGTGATGGCCGAGGCGCTCGGCGCCTGCGCCTGCGGCGGCGTGCCGATGGCCATCGGCGTGCACACCGACATGGCCACACCGGCGCTCGCGCGCTTCGGCAGCGACGAACTGCGCCGCGAGTTCCTCGCGCCGTCGATCGCCGGCGACATGGTCTCGTGCCTCGGCGTCAGCGAGCCCGGCGGCGGCTCCGACGTCGCCGCGATCAAGACGACCGCGCGCAAGGAAGGCGGCGACTACGTCGTCAACGGCACCAAGATGTGGATCACCAACGGCCTGAAGGCCGACTGGTGCTGCCTGCTCGCCAACACCGGCGACGGCCCGCCGCACAAGAACAAGAGCCTGATCGTCGTGCCGATGGACGCCCCCGGCATCACGAAGCAGAAGATCAGGAAGATCGGCATGAACAGTTCCGACACCGCGCAGCTGTTCTTCGACAACGTGCGCGTGCCGCGGCGCCACCTGATCGGCCAGGAAGGGCTCGGCTTCACGTTCCAGATGCTGCAGTTCCAGGAGGAGCGGCTGTGGGGCGCAGCCAGTTCGCTGCGCGGGCTCGACCGCCTGATCGACCTGACGATCGCCTACACGCGCGAGCGCAAGGCCTTCGGCAGGAGCATCCTCGACAACCAGGTCGTGCACTTCCGCCTCGCCGAGCTGCGCACCGAAGTCGAGGCGCTGCGCGCGCTGACGTACCGCGCCGTCGAGCAGTACGTCGCCGGCAAGGACGTCACCCGGCTGGCGTCGATGGCCAAGCTCAAGTGCGGGCGGCTGAGCCGCGAGGTCGCCGACACCTGCCTGCAATACTGGGGGGGCATGGGCTTCACCTGGGACAACCCGATCTCGCAGGCCTACCGCGACAGCCGGCTGGTGTCGATCGGCGGCGGTGCCGACGAGGTGATGCTCGGCATCATCTGCAAGCTCGAAGGCACGCTGCCGGGGAAGGCCTCATGACGACGACCCACGAGACGCTCGACGTGCGCGCCGACGGCGGCGTGCTGCACGTGACGCTGAACCGCCCGCGCTCGCGCAACGCGATGACGATGGCGATGGTGCGCGAGCTGCGCACCGTGCTCGCCGACGCGAAGCAGGCCGGCGACGTGCGCGTCGTCGTGCTGCGCGGCGCCGGGGGCCACTTCTGCGCCGGCGCCGACCTGAAGGACATGGCCGCGGCGCGCGAGCGCGCGCTGCGCCCCGACGACGACAAGCGCCCGCTCGAGCCCGCCGCCGACCCGATCGCCGAGATCAACGCCAAGTTCGGCGAGCTGTGCGTCGCCTGGGCCGACACGGGCCTGGCGACGGTGGCCGTGCTCGAGGGCACCGTGATGGGCGGCGGCTTCGGGCTGGCGTGCGTCGTCGACGTCGCGATCGCGAGCGACACCGCCGTCTTCCGCCTGCCCGAGACGTCGCTCGGCGTCGTGCCGGCGCAGGTCGGCCCGTTCCTCGTCGAGCGGCTCGGCTACGCGGAGGCGAAGCGGTTGGCCGTCACCGGCGGCACGCTCGACGCCCGGCAGGCGCTCGCGCTGCGCCTCGTGCACGAGGTGCACGCGCCCGAGGCGATCGACGCCGCGCTGCAGCGCGTGCTCGGCGAGATCCTGCGCTGCGCGCCGGGCGCGATCTCGGCGACGAAGGCACTGCTCGCGCGGGCGCGTTTCACGCCGCCGGTCGAGCTCGTGCGCGACGCGGCGGCCGTGTTCTCGCGCTCGGCGCAGGGCGCCGAAGGCGTCGAGGGCATGGCGGCGTTCATCGCGAAGCGCAAGCCGAAGTGGGCGCCTTGACGTAGCGGTCGCGGCGATCGTGAGCTTCTCGAAGATCCTCGTCGCCAACCGGGGAGAGATTGCAAGGCGGGTGATGCGCACCGCGCACCGCCTCGGCTACCGGACGGTGGCCGTGTTCAGCGACGCCGACCGCGACGCCCCGCACGTGCGCGAAGCCGACGAGGCGGTGCGTCTCGGGCCCGCGCCGGCCGCGCAGTCGTACCTCGACATCGAGGCATTGCTCGACGCCGCGCGACGCACCGGCGCCGACGCGGTGCATCCGGGCTACGGCTTCCTCTCCGAGCGCGCCGACTTCGCCCGGGCGTGCGCCGACGCCGGGCTCGTCTTCGTCGGCCCGCCGGCCGAGGCGATCGCCGCGATGGGTGACAAGGCCGGCGCGAAGCGGCGCATGCTCGCCGCGGGCGTGCCGTGCGCGCCGGGCTACCTCGGCGACGACCAGACCGACGCGCGCCTGGCCGCCGAAGCCGAGGCGCTCGGTGTGCCGCTGCTCGTGAAGGCGGTGGCCGGCGGCGGCGGGCGCGGCATGCGGCTCGTGCGCCGCTTCGACGAACTGGCCGCCGCGCTCGAAGGCGCGCGCCGCGAAGCGGCGAGCGCGTTCGGCGACGGCACGCTGATGCTCGAGCGCCTGATCGATGGCGGCCGCCACGTCGAGGTGCAGGTCTTCTGCGACCGCCACGGGAACGCGATCCACCTCGGCGAGCGCGACTGCACCGCGCAGCGGCGGCGGCAGAAGGTGATCGAGGAGGCGCCGTCGCCGATCGTCGACGCCGCGATGCGCGCCGCGATGGGCCGCGACGCGGTGGCCGCGGCGCGCGCGGTGGGCTACGTCGGCGCCGGCACCGTCGAGTTCATCGTCGACGCCGAAGGCCGCCACCACTTCCTCGAGATGAACACGCGGCTGCAGGTCGAGCACCCGGTGACCGAGGCCGTCACCGGGCTCGACCTCGTCGAGTGGCAGCTGCGCGTGGCCGCCGGCGAGCCGCTGCCGCTCGCGCAGGACGACGTGCGCTTCGACGGCCACGCGATCGAGGCGCGCCTGTACGCCGAGGACCCGTACGCCGGCTTCGTGCCGCAGACCGGGCGCGTCGTGCACTGGCGGCCCGACGACGCGCGTGCCCTCGTGCGTGTCGACGACGGCATCGCCGAAGGCGGCGAGGTGACGCCGTACTACGACGCGATGGTCGCCAAGCTGATCGCGCACGGCCGCGACCGCGCCGACGCGATGCGGCGCCTCGCGGCCGCGCTCGAGCGCGCACCGCTGCTCGGCGTCGCGAACAACGGCGCCTTCCTCGCCGACCTGCTGCGCCACCCCGACTTCGTGCAGGCACGGATGACGACGACGCGGCTGGACGAATGGTTCGACTCCGGTGCGCCGATCGTGCAGCGCCCGCAGCCCGACGACGCCGCGTGGGCGCTCGCCGCCGCCGTGGTCGCGCTGCGCGACGGCCACCCCCGGCGCCCGGCCGGCGTCGCCGGCTTCGACATCGCGCTGCGCTGCGGCGACGCGACGCGCACGGTGCGCGCGCAACCGCGTCGCGACGGCGTCGAGGTGACGCTCGGCGAGAGCATGCTGCGCTTCGACGCGATCGAACGCGACGGCCACGCGCTGCGCTACGCCGCGCACGGCGTGTGGCGGCGCGCCACGGCGGTGTTCGAAGGCAACCGCCTGCACCTCGCGCACGACGGACGCAGCTTCGTGTTCGACGAGCCGTCGCCGCTGCCCGCGGCCGACGCCGGCGCCGACCCGCGGCGCGCGCGCTCGCCGGTGGCGGGCGTCGTCGCGCACGTCGCGGTCGCGGCGGGCGAGCGCGTCAGCGCCGGCCAGCCGCTCGTGTGCGTCGAGGCGATGAAGATGGAGATGTGGCAGCACGCAGCGGCCGACGGTGTCGTCGCCGCGGTGCACGTCGCGGTGCGCGACGCGGTGGCGGCGGGCGCGCTGCTCGTCGAGCTCGAGACCGGGGACTGAACATGGACCACGCGATCCTCACCTGCGCGCTGACCGGCGTGCTGACCGACCCGAGGCAGCACCCGGTGCCGGTGACGCCCGAGCAGATGGCCGCCGAGGCACGCGACGCGTTCAACGCCGGCGCGAGCATCATGCACGTGCACCTGCGCAGCCAGGAGCCCGGCATGGGCCACCTGCCGAGCTGGGATCCCGACGTCGCGCAGGCGGTGTGCGACGCGATCCGCGCCGCCTGCCCGGGCGTGATCCTCAACCTGACCACCGGCGTGATCGGCAAGGACATCTCGGGCCCGGCGGCGTGCCTGCGGCGCGTGAAGCCCGAGATCGCCGCCTGCAACGCCGGCACGCTGAACTACCTCAAGCTCAAGGCCGACGGCACCTGGGCGTGGCCGCCGATGGTGTTCGACAACCCGGTGGCCAAGGTGCAGCAGTTCCTCGACGTGATGGCCGAGTGCGGCACGCACCCGGAGTTCGAGTGTTTCGACGTCGGCATCGTGCGCAGCGTCGAGATGTACCGCCGCGCCGGGATGTTCAGCGGCGTGCCCGAAGTGAACTTCGTGATGGGCGTGGCCAGCGGCATGCCGTGCGATGCCGACCTGCTCGCGCTGCTGCCGCGCTGGGCGCCCGCCGACGCCGTCTGGCAGACGACGCTGATCGGCCGCACCGAGGTCTGGCCGGTGCACCAGAAGACGGCCGAGCTCGGCGGCATGCTGCGCACCGGTCTCGAGGACACGTTCTACCTGCCCGGCGGCGAGCGCGCGCGCGGCAACGGCGAGCTGATCGAGGCGCTGGCCGCGTGCGCGCGGCGCGCCGGGCGCGAGGTCGCGAGCCCCGCGCAGGCGCGCCGGCTGCTCGGCCTGCACGACGCCGCTGCGGAGGCGGCATGACGCACCCCCACGGCCCGCGCCGCAGCGCCGACGAGCAGGCGCGGCTCGACGCCGCGCTGACCGACCTGTTCGAGCGCCGCATCAGCTTCAACCAGGTGCTCGGGCTGAAGGTCGCGGCGCTCGCGCCGCAGGTGCAGCTCGCGTTCGACATGCGCCCGGAGCTCGTCGGCCACTACCTGTACGGCCGGCTGCACGGCGGCGTGATCTCGGCCACCCTCGACGCGATGGGCGGCTTCGCGCTGATGGTGGCGATCGGCGAGAAGCACTTCGACGAGACGACGGAGCAGGTGATGCACCGCTTCGCCCGCATGGGCACGATCGACCTGCGCATCGACTTCCTGCGCCAGGGCATCGGCCAGCGCTTCGTCGCCACCGCCCAGGTCACGCGGCTCGGCGGGCGCGTCGGCTCGACGCAGATGCGTCTCGTCAACGACCAGGGCACGCTGATCGCGACCGGCGCGGCCGCGTACATGATCTCCTGACCGCGGGGCCCGCCGCCCGCCGGCGCCGCACCCCCCCCGATTGCGGGGGTGCGGCGGTAGACTGCGCGCCCGAAGCCGACTCACCCGCGAGTGACGCCCAGCCTCCCCCCGGACCCGAACGGCGCAGCGATGGACGCGGCGGTTCAGGACGAACTGCTCAAGCTGACGCTGCGCAACGCCGGGCGCAGCGTGCCGCTGCAGCTCGCCGCGGTGGCGTGGTTCGTCTGGCTGGGGCTGCACGTCGGGCGGCCGTGGGTGGCCGCGGCGGTCGCGCTGCTCGGTATCTCGGTCGGCCTGTGGCGGCTTTCGACGGCGCGCCGCTTCGGCAGCGACGCGCCGCTCGATCCGCCGCGCCTGCGCCGCGCCACGCTCGAGGTCGAGGGCAACGCGGCGCTGGCCGCCGTGATGTGGTCGACCGCGACGGTGGGCATCTTCCCCCGCCTCACGGGCGCCCACGAGGCGTCGTTCGTGCTCGTGCTCGCGGGCTCGGTCGCGGTGGCGGCGCTGTTCATGTCGCTGGTGCGGCACTCGTTCCTGCTGCTCGCCATACCGGTGGTCGCGACGATGGCGGCGATGACGACGCTCAGCCGCTCGCCCGGCTCGGTCGCGCTCGGCGTGCTGATCGTCGTCTTCGGCCTGACGATGCTGCGCGCCGCGCGCGAGTTCCGCGACACCGCGGTGCGCGCGATCCAGCACGGCATCGAGGCCGACGCCGCCAAGTTCTCGCTGCAGCGCGCCAAGGAAGCGGCCGAGGCGGCCAACGTCGCCAAGTCGCAGTTCCTGGCGACGATGAGCCACGAGATCCGCACGCCGATGAACGGGGTGCTCGGGGCGCTCGACCTGCTGCGCCGCACCTCGCTCGACCCCGACCAGCGCCGCCTCGTCAAGACCGCGGCGTCGTCGGGCGAGACGCTGATGACGATCCTCGACGACGTGCTCGACCACGCCAAGATCGAGGCCGGCAAGCTCCCGCTGAAGCCGGTGCCGGCGTCGCTGCACGGGCTCGCGGGTTCGGTGGCGGCGCTGCTGCGCAGCAACGCGCAGGCCAAGGGCCTCGCGCTCGAGCTCGAGATCGAGCCCGAGGCGCCCGACCGCGTCGTCGTCGACGTGCAGCGGCTCAAGCAGGTGCTGCTGAACCTGGTGGGCAACGCGATCAAGTTCACCGCCGCGGGCACGGTGGCCCTGCGCATCGCGCCGGCGCGCGCCCCCGAGGGGCTCGCGGGCGTGCGGTTCGAGGTGCGCGACACGGGCATCGGGATCGCTGCCGACCGGCTGGACCGCCTGTTCGAGCCGTTCTACCAGGTCGACGCGTCGAACCGCCGCCAGCGCGGCGGCACCGGCCTCGGGCTCACGATCAGCCAGCGCATCGTCGAGGCGATGGGCGGCCACATCGACGTGCGCAGCGCGCCCGGGCGCGGCTCGACGTTCGGCTTCACGCTCGCGCTGCCGACCCCCGCGCCCGACCAGGCGCCGGCGCCCGACTCGGCGATGGGCAGCCTGCCCAGCGAACTGCCGCTGGCCGGCACCGTGCTGCTCGCCGAGGACAACGTCGTCAACCGCCTGCTCGCGCGCGAGATGCTGACCTCGCTCGGCCTGGACGTGATCGAGGCCGAGGACGGCCGCCAGGCGCTGGACCTGCTGCAGCGCCACCACGTCGACGTCGTGCTGATGGACTGCCAGATGCCGGTGCTCGACGGCTACGCCGCCACCCAGGCGCTGCGCGACCACGAGCGCCGCGAGCAGCGCGCCCGCGTGCCGGTGCTGGCGCTGACGGCCAACGCGTTCGACCAGGACGCCGCGCGCGCCTACGACGCCGGCATGGACGACTACCTGGCCAAGCCGTACACGCGCGAGGACCTGCGCCGCCTGCTGTCGCAGTGGCTGTAGGCGCCGCGGCGGCTCACGCCAGGGCGCCGAACGCGCTCGCGCGTTCCTCGCCCCAGGCGGTGTCGAGCTCAATGCGCTTGATCTCGTCGACCGCGCCCTCGTCGGCGCCGCCCACCTTGCGCGCCTGCGCGCGCACGAGGCGCTCCATCAGCCGCAGGTCGCGGTCGGTCAGCGTCATCGCCGCCTCGGCCCACTGCTCGACGATCGCCAGCAGCGACTCGCGCGTGATCGGCGCGGCCAGCCGCCGCGCCTGCAGCGCCGCCAGCGTGCCGCGCAGCCGCGGGTCGACGCTGCGCACGACGTGGTCGATCGCCGAGTCGCCTTCGCCGTCGTCGACGACCATGTCGACCAGGCCGCGGCGCATCAGCTCGTCGGCGCCGTACAGCCGCCCCGACAGGATCATCTCGTTGGCCACCGCGAAGCCGGCCTTGCGGATCGTGAAGTTCCACGCCCCCATGCCGGGGAAGAGGTTGAACAGCACCTCGGGGAAGCCGGCCTGCGCGCTGCGCTCGAAGATGACCTTGTGGAACGGCATCACCGATTCGAGCCCGCCGCCGAGCGTGTCGCCCTGCACGAGCACCGTCGTGTGCACGCCCTGCAGCGCCGCGTTCTCGAGCCACCAGACGAGGTCGATGCAACGCCGCCCGTACAGCTTCAGCGAGTCGAGGTCGCCGGCGCGCACGAGCAGCACGAACAGCGCCAGGTCGCCGCCGAAGTTGAACACGCCGTTGACGTCGGAGCTCACCACCAGGTGGCGCACCAGCCCCGGGTTGGCGCCGATGTCGTCGAGCACGCGCTGCATCTCGGCGATGCCGGCCAGGCTGTAGCACTGGATCGGCCTGACGCAGGTGCGCACGCGCAGCATCGCGAGCCCAGACGTCCACTCCAGCCGCAGGTAGCGGTACGGGCGGCCGAGCAGCGCGGGCAGGCCGCCGGCGGCGGGCGTCGTCATAGGCCGGCGACGATCCCCGTGAAGTGGTGGAAGTTGACCCGCACCGCCTCGACGACGGCCTGCTGCGCCGCCGCGTCGTCGACGAGATTGAGCACGGTGCGCAGCTCGGCCATGTGCTTGGCGTCCATCGTCGCGTGCGAGGCGATGAACGACACGCCGCGCTCGCCCTCGAGCAGCAGCGACTCCTTGATCGCCGAGGCGAACGGCCCGCCGTAGACCGAGGCGATGACCTCCAGCGCGTACAGCATGCCGAGCACCGCGCAGGGGTGGCGGCGATCGACGGCCCAGTAGTTGTAGCCCACGAGGGCCAGCGTCCACGGGCTCGGCGCATGGGCCAGCGCCTGCGCCGCGGGCACGCCGACGGCGTCGAGGTCGTTCATCACCCACTGCTCGTGGCCGCGCTCCTCCTGCATGTGCTCGTAAAGGAAGTAGCGCACGTCGCGCAGGCGGTCGTCGAGCCGGCTCGCCGCCGCCGCGCACACCGGATTGAAGTGCCACACGACGTGGTACAGCTCGAGCAGCAGGCGGCGGTAGCGCTCGACGTCCAGGCCGCGCGCGACGGCGTCGATCACGACCGGGTGCGTCTCGAAGGCCCGGCGGTCCTCGTCGGTCTGGCCGACCAGCTCGGCAAAGAACAAGGTCATCTTCTCCAACGACGTCACGGGACCTGCGGCGCGCGCCGGGCGGCCGGCACCGGTGGTCCCTGATGGTGAACTCCCGACGCGGATTGTGCGCGACGCCGGCGCCCCGCGCGCCCTGTCGACTCTGACAGGCCGCGGCGCGGCGGCGTTCCTAGAATGCGCGCCGATGTCACGTCCCGCGCCGACGCCCCTGAGGAAGCGGTCCGCATCGGCATGAAGGCCCTCGCGCTGCGCCTCGTCGGCGTGCTGCTGATCCTGAGCGCGATCGCGGTTGCGCTGTCGCGCGCGCCGGACCGCCCGGTCGAGACGCTGGTGGCGCGCTGGGCGCCGCCGCCGTCGGACTTCCTCGACCTCGACGGCCAGCTCGTCCACCTGCGCGACGTCGGACCGCGCGGCGACCCGACGCCGGTCGTGCTGATCCACGGCACGTCGGCGAGCCTGCACACCTGGGAAGGCTGGGTCGCCGCGCTCGAAGGGCGGCGGCGCGTCGTCACGTTCGACCTGCCCGGCTTTGGCCTCACCGGCCCGCGCGCCGACGCGGACTACCGCGGCGAGACCTACGCGCGCTTCGTGCTCGCGCTGCTCGACCGGCTGCGCATCGATCGCGCCGTGCTCGGCGGCAACTCGCTCGGCGGCGAGGTGGCGTGGCGCGTCGCGCTGCTCGCGCCCGAGCGCGTCGAGCGGCTGATCCTGGTCGACGCGGCCGGCCCGGCCGTCGAGCGCCAAGCGGTGCCGGTGGGCTGGATCGTCGCCCGCACGCCGGTCGTCAACCGGCTGATGGAGCACCTGCTGCCGCGGTCGATGGTGGCCGCCAGCGTCGCCAGCGCCTACGGCGATCCGGCCCGGGTGACGCCCGAACTCGTCGACCGCTACTTCGAGCTCACGCTGCGCGAGGGCAATCGGCGCGCGCTGGCGACACGGCTGCAGCAATGGCGGCCCGGCGAGGACGCCGAGCGCGTGGCCATGATCACGCAGCCGACGCTGATCCTCTGGGGCGGGCGCGACCGCCTGATCCCACCCGACGTCGGGCGCTGGTTCCACGAGCGGATCGCCGGCAGCACGCTCGTCGTCTTCGACGAGCTCGGCCACGTGCCGCAGGAAGAGGACCCGGCGCGCAGCGTGCAGCCGGTGCTCGATTTCCTCGGCCTCGACGGCTGATCAGCCGTGCAATGCCGCCGCGGTGCGCAGCACGGCGGCGACGACGCCCTCGACGCCCTGCTGCAGCCGCGGCTCGCGCAGCCGGCCGGCGTCGTCGAACGCCTGGTGCGCCTGCGGCACCGGCTGCTGCTGCGGCACGACGACGAAGCCCAGCGTCTGGCCGAGGAAGCTGCGCAGCGCGGTGAGCGCGCGCAGCCCGCCGAAGGCGCCCGGCGAGGCGCTCATCAGCCCGGCGACGGTGCCCGCCATCGCGGCGAGCCCGGCCGGCCGGTCGCCGGCGGCGGGCACGCGCGAGACCCAGTCGAGCGCGTTGACGAGCAGCGGCGGCACGAAGGCGTTGTATTCGGGCGTGGCCACCAGCAGCGCGTCGTGGTCGGCGAACCGGTCGCGCAGCGCGGCTGCGCCCGCGGGCAGGCCGGCGGCTTCGATGTCGCCGTCGTAGAGCGGCAGCGCAAGCGCGCGCAGGTCCAGCCGCGTGACCTGCGCGCCCTGGGCGCGCGCGACGTCGGCCGCCAGCGCGGCCAGCTTCGCGTTCAGCGAGCCGCGGCGCTCGCTGCCGGAGACGACGAGCACGCGCACCGGGCCGGCCATCGCCGCCGCTCCTCAGCGCAGCGCCGGCGCGACGCGCGCCGTGATCGCGGCCACGCGCTCGCCGAAGGCGCGCGCGGTGGCGAGGTCGCCGGGCACCATCTCGTCGACCGAGGCGTCCGACGGCGTCGTCGTCATCAGGCCGGCCGAGGCGCCGACGTAGTTGAGGTCGTCGCGCGTCGAGGCCTTGGCGTTGCTCGGCAGCATGCCGGTGCCCACCCACAGCATGCCGTGCTGCTGGCTGAGGGTGAAGAAGTACTGCAGCGTCGAGGCCTTGTCGCCGTTCATCGTCGCCGAGTTCGTGAAGCCGGCGGCGATCTTGTCCTTCCAGCCGCGCTGGAACCAGACCTTGCTCGACGCGTCGGCGAAGCGCTTGAACTGCCAGCTCGGGCCGCCCATGTAGGTCGGCGAGCCGAACACGATCGTGTCGGCGGCCGCGAGCCGCTCCCAGCCGCCCTCGGGCAGGTTGCCCTCGGCGTCGATCGCGAGCAGCGTGCCGCCGCTGCCCGCGGCGACCGCCTCGGCGACCTTCTTCGTGTGGCCGTAGCCGCTGTGGTAGACGATGACGATCTGGCTCATGGACAAGCTTCCTTTCGATGGATGAACCGCGGCCACGCCGCGGCGAGACGGAATCGGGCGGGCTCGCGCGGCCGGGGGGTCAGGGCGCGAGGTCGAACACCAGCACCTCGGCGCCGCGGCCGCGGGCGAGCGCCACCTGCGCCTCGCCCTGCAGCATCGCCGCGTCGCCGGCGCGCAGCGGCCGGCCGTTGACGTCGACCTCGCCGCGGGCGACGTGCACGTAGGCCAGGCGACCGGGGCGGATCGGCAGCGCGGCCGCCTCGTCGCCGTCGAACAGGCCGGCGTGGATCGCCGCGTCGGCGTGGATCGTCACCGCGCCGTCGCGCCCGTCGGGGGCGGCGACGAGCTTGAGCCGGCCGCGCTTGTCGGCGTCGTCGAAGCGCTTCTGCTCGTAGCCGGGCGCGATGCCGCGCTCGCGCGGCAGGATCCAGATCTGCAGGAAGTGCGTCTCGCGGTCCGGGGCGTGGTTGAACTCGCTGTGGCGCACGCCGGTGCCGGCGCTCATGCGCTGCACCTCGCCCGGCGTGATGCTCGCGCCGTGGCCCATGCTGTCCTGGTGCGCCAGCGCGCCGTCGAGCACGTAGCTGACGATCTCCATGTCGCGGTGGCCGTGGGTGCCGAAGCCGGTGCCCGGGGCGATCCGGTCCTCGTTGATCACGCGCAGGTTGCCGAAGCCCATGTGCGCGGGGTCGTAGTAGTCGGCGAACGAAAAGCTGTGGTACGAGCGCAGCCAGCCGTGGTCGGCGTAGCCGCGTTCGTCGGACCTGCGGATCGTGATCATCGCCGTCTCCTGTTCGATGACGCAACTGTAGGGACGGGGGCGCGTGCCGTCGCCGGCCCGCGCTTGAAGCGGCCGTTCAAATATGATGAAGCCATGCCGTCCCGCAGCGCCCTGACGCCCGACGCCCTGGCGATGGTCGACACGATCGCGCGCGCCGGCAGCTTCGCCGCCGCGGCGCGCGAGCTCGGCAAGGTGCCCTCGGCGCTGACCTACAGCGTGCGCCAGCTCGAGGACGCGCTCGACGTGCTGCTGTTCGACCGCCGCTCGGGCCAGGCGCGGCTGACCGCCGCCGGCGAGGAGTTGCTCGCCGAGGGGCGGCGGCTGCTGGCCCAGCTCGACGCGGTGGCCAACCGCGTGCGCCGCGTGGCCACCGGCTGGGAGACGCAGCTGACGATCGCCGCCGACGGCGTGATCTCGCGGCTGACGCTGTTCGAGCTGTGCGAGGCCTTCTTCGCGCTGCGGCCGGCGCCGCCGCGCGGCCATGCGCCCGACGCCACGCCGGCCGGCCCCGGCACGCGGCTGCGCCTGCGCACCGAGGTGCTCAACGGCACCTGGGAGGCGCTCGCCTCGGGCCAGGCCGACCTCGCGATCGGCGTCAAGAGCGAGACGCCGCCGGCGGCGGGCATCGAGATGCGCCCGCTCGGCGAGATCGACTTCGTGTTCGCCGTCGCGCCGCACCACCCGCTGGCAGCCCACGACGGCCCGATCCCCGACGCCGAGCTCGTCCACCACCGCGCGGTCGCGGTGGCCGACAGTGCGCAGCGCCTGTCGGCGCTGACGTTCAACCTCCTTCCCGGGCAGGAGGTGTTCACGGTGGCCACCGTGCAGGCCAAGATCGAGGCCCAGCTGCGCTGCCTGGGCTGCGGCTTCGTGCCCGAGCCGATCGCGCGCGAGCACATCCGCGCCGGCCGCCTCGTCGTCAAGGAAGTGCAGCGCCCGCGCGCAAAGGCCGGCTTCGGCTACGCCTGGCGCACCAGCACCGCGCGCCAGGGCCGGCGCGCGACGCTCGGACATGCGCTGCAGTGGTGGCTGCAGCAGCTCGACAGCCCGGCCACGCGGCACGCGCTGCTCGAGCGGCACTGCGGGCTGCCGCAGCCGGTGGATTGACGACCACGGCGGCCACGGCCCCGCGGCGGTCGATGCACGACTCCACAGCGGCTTACACCGGCCGCTTCGCCCCCTCGCCCACCGGGGCGCTGCACGCCGGCTCGCTGGTGGCCGCGCTCGCGAGCTGGCTCGACGCCCGTGCCCACGGCGGGCGCTGGCTGCTGCGCATCGAGAACACCGACACGCCGCGCTGCCTCGCCGGCGCCGACGGCGAGATCGTGCGCCAGCTCGCCGCGCTCGGCCTCGAGCCCGACGAGCCGCCTATGTGGCAGTCGACCCGCGGTGCGGCCTACGCTGCCGCGCTGCAGCGGCTCGTCGACGCCGGCCACGCGTACCCCTGCGCGTGCAGCCGGCGCGAGATCGACGACGCCCTCGCCGCCGCCGGCCGCACGCCGCCGCGCCACGGCGAGCGCGTCTACCCTGGCACCTGCCGGCCCGAGCGCGGCGGGCTGCGCGGCCGGCCGGCACGCGCGTGGCGGGTGCGCGTCGGCGACGTCGGCGACCCCGTCGTGATCCGCTGGCACGACCGCCGGCTCGGCGAGCAGGTGCAGGACGTCACCGCCGAGGTCGGCGACTTCGTGCTCCGGCGCGCCGACGGCATCTGGGCGTACCAGCTCGCCGTCGTCGTCGACGACGCCGCACAGGGCGTCACCGACGTCGTGCGCGGCGAGGACCTGGCCGACAACACGCCGCGCCAGGTCCACCTGCAGCGCCTGCTCGGGCTGCCGACGCCGCGCTACCTGCACGTGCCGCTGGTGCGCGACGCGCACGGCGAAAAGCTGTCGAAGCAGACCGGGGCGACGGCGGTCGACGTCGGCGACCCGCTCGC
>CALIDR010000264.1 GCA_938022295.1 uncultured Burkholderiaceae bacterium | reverse complement strand
ACGCCCGCGGCCGCGGCCGAGCCGGCGCACCGGCCGCTGCGCAGCCACGTCGAGCCGGGGCCGCCGAACCCGACCGAGCCGCTGCGCTTCGCCGGCTACCCGCGGGCGCGGCCGTTCAGCGTCGTGCCGCAGAAGAACCAGATCGCGCTGTACCCCTGCAGCCAGTGCCACCAGGCGCTGCCGCCCAACCCGACGCCGCGCAAGCTCGAGGCCGCGCCGCACGTGGCCGACCTGCCGCACGGCAACGGGCGGCTGTGGTGCCTGAACTGCCACACGCTCGACAACCGCGACACGCTGACGACGCTGCGCGGCGAGAAGGTCGACTTCGACGACGCGCACCTCGTGTGCGGCCAGTGCCACTCGAACCGGCACCGCGACTGGTACTTCGGCGCGCACGGCAAGCGCGCCGCCAACTGGAAGGGCGAGCGGGTGGTCTACAACTGCACCCACTGCCACGACGCCCACAACCCCGCGCTGCAGCCGCGCGCGCCTTCGCCGCCGCCGCCGGTGCGCGCCGGCCTGCAGCCGATGCCGCGCCACGCGCACGGCACGACGGCGGCGGCGCCCTGGGCGCCAGGAGCACGGCCATGAACGACCCGACGTCCGATCCGCCGCCGGGCGATGCCGGCAGCCACGCCGCGCCCGACACCGTCGACGCCGGCCGCCGCCGCTTCCTCGGCCGCCTGGGCAAGCTCGGCGCCGCCGGCGGTGCGGCCACGGCGGCCGCCGGCGCGGTGCACGCCGCGTGGGGCGGCTCGACGCTGCAGGACGTGCTCGGCGACTTCTTCCAGGACCACTACCAGCGCATGACGCCCGACGAGATCGCCGCCGCGCTCGAGCGCGTCGAGCGCAAGGCCAGGCGCAAGTTCGGCGTCGACATCACCTGCGAGAACACCCAGCCGCTGCCCGACACCGTGTTCGGCTACGCGCTGAACATCTCCAAGTGCAAGGGCTACCGCGACTGCGTCGAGGCCTGCCTGAAGGAGAACAACCAGGGCCGCGACTCGCAGGTGCAGTACATCCGCGTGCTCGAGCTGGACAACGGCACGCTGAACCTCGAGACCGCCGACCACTACTACGACCGCCAGGCGGTGCCCGCGCCGGGCAGGTTCTACCTGCCGGTGCAGTGCATGCAGTGCGACAACCCGCCGTGCGTGAAGGCCTGCCCGGTCGAGGCGACGTGGAAGGAGCCCGACGGCATCGTCGCGATCGACTACGACTGGTGCATCGGCTGCCGCTACTGCATGACGGCGTGCCCGTACTGGGCGCGGCACTTCAACTGGACCGAGCCGCAGCTGCCGGCCGAGCAGCTCAACCCGGTCACGCACTACCTGGGCAACCGCCCGCGGCCCAAGGGCGTGGTCGAGAAGTGCCACTTCTGCACCCAGCGCACGCGCAAGGGGCGCCAGCCGGCGTGCCAGGAAGCGTGCCCGACCGGCGCGCGCATCTTCGGCAACCTGCTCGATCCGGCGAGCGAGATCCGCTGGGTGCTCGCCAACAAGAAGGTCTTCCGGCTGAAGGAGGACCTGGGCACCGAGCCCAAGTTCTGGTACTACACCGACACCTGATGGACGGCCCGCGCGGCGCCTTCGGTGCCCCCGCCCGCGGGGGCGCCGCCAGTGGACCGGCCCGGCCGCGCCCGCGGCGGCGGCTCGGCGCTGCGCCGACGATCGGTGCCGGTCACCGGCCCGGGTGCGGACACTGACATGGACTTCGGCCGCTTCCTGCTCGACGGCGTGCGCGCGATGGCGCGCGGCTCGCGCACCTACTGGACCTGGCTCGGCGCGCTCGCGGTGCTGTGCGCGATCGGCGCCGGCGCCTACGGCCTGCAGCTGCGCGACGGCCTCGTCGTCACCGGCATGAGCGACCAGGTCTCGTGGGGCTTCTACATCGCCAACTTCGCGTTCCTGGTCGGTATCGCGGCGGCGGCGGTGCTGCTCGTGATCCCCGCCTACCTGTTCCACCGCCAGGACGTGAAGGCCGTCGTGCTGCTCGGCGAGGGGCTCGCAGTGGCGGCGGTGATCTGCGCGATGCTGTTCGTGCTCGTCGACCTCGGGCGCATCGACCGCGCGTGGCACCTGATCCCGTTCATCGGCCGCTTCAACTGGCCGACCTCGCTGCTGGCGTGGGACGTCGTCGTCCTCAACGGCTACCTGGCGCTGAACCTGCTGATCCCGCTGTACGTGCACTACCGCCACTGGCAGGGCCGCGAGCCCAACCTGAAGGCCTACTTCCCGGTCGTCGTCGTCGCGATGTTCTGGGCCATCTCGATCCACACCGTCACGGCGTTCCTGTTCTCGGCCAACTCGGCGCGCCCGTTCTGGAACACGGCGCTGCTGGGCCCGCGCTTCATCGCCTCGGCGTTCGTCTCCGGGCCGGCGCTGATCATCCTGATCCTGCAGGCGATCCGGCGCCTGACGGCGTACCCGGTGAGCGAGGGCGTGATCCACACCCTGGCGCTGATCATGACGGTGTCGCTGCAGATCAGCCTGTTTTTCGTCGTCGCCGAGCTGTTCACCGACTTCTACAACGAGAGCACGCACGCGGCGTCGCTGCGCTACCTGTTCCTCGGCCTCGACGGCTTCTCGGCGCTGCGGCCGTGGATCTGGAGCGCGCTGGTGCTGAACTCGGTGGCGCTCGCGATCCTGATGATCCACCCGCTGCGCCGGCGCCTGGCCACGCTCAACCTCGCCTGCGTGCTCGCCTTCGTCGGCGTGTGGATCGAGAAGGGGATGGGCCTGGTCGTGCCGGGTTTCATCCCGACGCCGCTCGGCGAGGTGTTCGAGTACTCGCCCACCGCCGTCGAGTTGGCGGTGTCGGTGGGCATCTGGGCCTTCGGCGCGCTGCTGTTCACGCTGCTGGCGAAGGCGAGCATCGCGATCGAGCTCGGCGAGGTCGGCCGCCGGCGCACGCCGGTGGCCGCCGGCGAGGCGGCGCCGCTCAGAGCTTGAGGATCCAGGCCACGACGGCGTTCAGGTCGGCGTCGTCGAGCTTGTCGGGCGGCGTCGCCGCCATCGGCACCTTGCCCCACACGCCGCTGCCGCCCTTGCGGATGCGCTCGGCGAGCAGCGCGGCGGCCTTGGCGTCGCCCTTGTACTTGGCGGCGATCTCCTTGTAGGAGGGGCCCACGCCCTTCTTGTCGACGGCGTGGCAGACGGCGCAGCCGGCCTTGCGCGCGATGTCTTCCGAGGCGAGCGCCGGCGACGCGGCGGCGCCGGCGGCAGCGGCGAGCCACAGCACGAAGCGCAGCGGGTGGCGGTTCATCACGGGGTCTCCTGTGGGGTGCGTCGGGGGGCATGCACGGTCTGCGCCGCGAGGCAGGCGCGAGAGCGCACGACGCGATTGGACCAGCATCGGTCTCGGGTGTAAATCAGACTTGACACATGCACGAGTCAGTCTAAGATGACACCCGTCGATCGCCAGAAGTTCCCGATGACCCCGAGCCCCACCGAAGCTGCCCGTCCCGGCACCGCCCCCGCGGTCGGCGCGGGTGCGCTCACGGCCACCGCCGTCGTGCTCGAGCAGCCGCAGTCGCTCGCCGTGCGGCGGCTCGCGCTCGACGCGCCGGGCGACGACGACGTCGTCGTCGACGTCGAGTGGAGCGGCATCAGCACCGGCACCGAGCGCCTGCTGTGGTGCGGGCGCATGCCGCCGTTCCCGGGCATGGGCTATCCGCTCGTGCCCGGCTACGAATCGGTCGGCCGCGTGCGCCAGGCCGGCGCCCGCGCCGCTGCCCGCGTCGGCCAGCGCGTGTTCGTGCCGGGGGCGAAGTGCTACGGCGCCGTGCGCGGTCTGTTCGGCGGTGCCGCCTCGCGCGTCGTCGTGCCGGCGGCGCGCGTCGTCGCGATCGACGAGGCGCTCGGCGAACGCGGCGTGCTGCTGGCGCTGGCCGCCACCGCCTACCACGTCAGCGCGCAGGCCGGCGGCCGGCAGCCCGACCTGATCGTCGGCCACGGCGTGCTCGGGCGGCTGCTGGCGCGCATCGCGGTGGCCGCCGGCGCCTCGCCGGTGGTGTGGGAGACGAACCCCGAGCGCCGCCACGGGGCCCAGGGCTATGCGGTGGTCGACCCGGCCGCCGACGAGCGGCGCGACTACCGCTCGATCTGCGACGTCAGCGGCGCGCACGACCTGCTCGACACGCTGATCGCGCGGCTGGCGCCCGGCGGCGAGGTGGTGCTCGCCGGGTTCTACGACGAGCCGCTGACGTTCGCGTTCCCGCCCGCCTTCATGCGCGAGGCGCGCATCCGCATCGCCGCGCAGTGGCAGGCCGCCGACCTGCTGGCGGTCAAGGCGCTCGCCGAGTCGGGCGCGCTGTCGCTCGACGGCCTGATCACGCACCACGCCGACGTCGGCGACGCCGACCGTGCCTACCGCACCGCATTCGGCGACCCGGCGTGCCTGAAGATGGTTCTCGACTGGAGGTCCTGCGAATGAGCGCTCCGATGCCCGGCGTGGCCACCGTCCAGTTCATGCAGCGCGAGCGCCTGCGCGCCGAAGCGGCCGTCGAGCCCGACGCGCCGGCCGCGGGCCCGGTGACCAAGGCCACGCAGATCATCGCGATCTACGGCAAGGGCGGCATCGGCAAGAGCTTCACGCTCGCCAACCTCAGCTACATGATGGCGCAGCAGGGCAAGAAGGTGCTGCTGATCGGCTGCGACCCGAAGAGCGACACCACCAGCCTGCTGTTCGGCGGCAAGGCGACGCCCACGATCATCGAGACGAGCGCGAAGAAGAAGCTCGCCGGCGAGCCGGTCACGATCGGCGACGTGTGCTTCAAGCGCGACGGCGTGTTCGCGATGGAGCTCGGCGGGCCCGAGGTCGGCCGCGGCTGCGGCGGGCGCGG
>CALIDR010000263.1 GCA_938022295.1 uncultured Burkholderiaceae bacterium | reverse complement strand
CCACGTGCCGTGGGTCAACCGCAGCGGCAACGCGGCGCTGGCCACGGCCGGCACCGGCGACGTGCTCGCCGGCTGGCTCGGCGGGGCGATCGCCGCCACGCCGGGCGCGACGGCATCGGTCGAGGCGCTGCAGCGCTGCGCCGCCGAGGTGGTGGCGCGCCACGGCCGCGCCGCCGACCGCCACGGCGCGCACGTGCCGCTGCGCGCCGCGGCGCTGATCGAGGCGATGCTCGAAGCCGGCTGACCCGGCGCGCGCTCAGCGGCGCTTGCGCGCCGGGGCCTGCGAGCCGCCGCCGCGCGCCTTCGCCGCCGTGCCGCGCGCACCGTCGGCGCGGGCCCGGCGGCCGGCGGCACGCACGGCACGGTCGCGCCGGCGCACGGCGTCCAGCGCCTCGGTGGCCGAGCCGCCGCGCTCGACGACGGCGCCGGTCTTGTCGGCCACCGGGCGGCCGCGCGCGAGCAGGCGCTCGCCGTCGCTGTCGCGCACGAGGCGGAAGTCGATCTTGCGCCCGTCGAGGTCGACGCGGCTGACCTGCACCCGCACCCGCGAGCCGACGACGTAGCGCACGCCGGTGCGCTCGCCGCGCAGTTCCTGGCGCGCTTCGTCGAAGCGGTAGTACTCGCCGCCGAGCTCGGTGATGTGCACAAGGCCGTCGACGTACAGCGCGTCCAGCGTCACGAACAGGCCGAAGCTCGTCACCGCGCTGACCGTGCCGGCGAACTCCTCGCCGAGGTGATCGCGCATGTAGCGGCACTTCAGCCACGCCTCGACGTCGCGTGAGGCCTCGTCGGCGCGGCGCTCGTTGGCGCTGCAGTGGGCGCCGGCGGCCTCCCAGCGCTCGGCCTCCTGGGTGTGCGGCTTGGGCAGCTTGCCGCCGCGGCGAACCTTCGGCACGTCCTCGACGACGCCGGTGGACAGGTGGTAGCGCTTGCCGTGCAGCAGCGCCTTGAGCACGCGGTGGATCAGCAGGTCCGGGTAGCGGCGGATCGGGCTCGTGAAGTGCGTGTAGGCGTCGTAGGCCAGCCCGAAGTGGCTCGCCTTGGCGGCGCTGTAGATCGCCTGCTGCATCGAGCGCAGCAGCATGGTGTGGATCTGCGTCGCGTCGGGACGGTCGCGCGTGGCCTCGGCGATGGCCTGGAACTCGCCGGGCTTCGGTTCGTCGCTCAGCCCGAGGCCCAGGCCGAGCGCGCGCAGGTAGTTCTGCAGCGTCGTGCGCTTCTCGGGCGTGGGCCCCTCGTGCACGCGGTACAGCGACGGGTGGTCGGCGCGCGCGATGAAGTCGGCCGCGCAGACGTTGGCGGCGAGCATCGCCTCCTCGATCAGCCGGTGCGCCTCGGTGCGCACGCGCGGCACGATCTTCTCGATGCGGCCGTTGTCGTCGCACACGATCTGCGTCTCGGTCGTCTCGAAGTCGACCGCGCCGCGCACCGCGCGGTGCTTCAGCAGCGCGCGGTACACCTCGTGCAGGTGCAGCAGGTGCGGCACCAGCGCCTCGCGCCGCGTCGCCTCGGGCCCGCGCGTGTTGGCCAGGATCGCCGCGACCTCGGTGTACGTCAGCCGCGCGTGCGAGCGCATCACCGCCGGGTAGAACTGGTAGGCCGTGATCTCGCCGCGGCGGTCGACCAGCAGGTCGCACACCATCGCCAGCCGATCCTCGTCGGGGTTCAGCGAGCACAGTCCGTTGCTGAGCTTCTCCGGCAGCATCGGGATCACGCGGCGCGGGAAGTACACCGACGTCGCGCGCTCGTAGGCGTCGCGGTCGAGCGGGTCGCCCGGCCTCACGTAGTGGCTGACGTCGGCGATCGCGACCACGAGCCGCCAGCCGTCGAACGCGTTCTTGCCGCGCCCCTGTTTCAGCGGCTCGCAGTAGACGGCGTCGTCGAAGTCGCGCGCGTCCTCGCCGTCGATCGTCACCAGCGGCACGTCGGTGAGGTCGATGCGGTGGCGGCGGTCGACCGGGCGGATCTTGTCCGGCAGCGCCGCCGCCTGCGCGATCGCCTCGGGCGAGAAGCGGTGCGGCACCTCGTATTTGCGCACCGCGATCTCGATCTCCATGCCCGGGTCGTCGATCTCGCCGAGCACCTCGGTCACGCGGCCCACCGGCTGCGAGAACATCGACGGCGGCTCGGTCAGCTCGACCGCCACCACCTGCCCGGCGTGGGCGTCGGCGATCGCGTTCTTCGGGATCAGGATGTCCTGCCCGTAGCGCTTGTCCTCCGGCGCCACGAGCCACACGCCGTTCTCGTGCAGCAGGCGGCCGATGATCGGCGTCTTGCGGCGCTCGAGGATGTCGACGACGCGCCCCTCGGGGCGCCCGCGGCGGTCGTAGCGCACGATGCGAACGCGCACGCGGTCGCGGTGCAACACCGCGCGCATCTCCTGCGGCGCGAGGTAGACGTCGGCGCCGTCGTCACGGACGACGAAGCCGTGCCCGTCGCGATGGCCCTGCACGATGCCCTCGACTTCGCTCATCAGAGCGGCGCCCGGGGCGGTGGCGCTTGAGAGTTCTGTTTTCTTGATGATAGACTTTCAGGTTCCTGAGACGCCCAGGTGGCGGAATTGGTAGACGCACTAGTTTCAGGTACTAGCGGGTAACTCCGTGGAGGTTCGAGTCCTCTCCTGGGCACCAGAGACGAACGTTCGCAAGGCAGTGGCAAGGTAGCCTGACCACTGCACCATGCGACACCGCAAGACGAGGCCGGCATCGCCGGCCTTTGTCGTTCGAGGCCCGAGGACGTCCGACCTCGACCATCAGATCTCGTACTTGCGCGCCAGCCCTTCGGGACGCAGGTGGTCGTACTCCTCGAACGGCTGGTGGATCCAGGGGCTCGTGGGCAGCTTCTCCACGTAGTAGTCGGGCGTGTACGTCGACACGCCCTTGACCCATATGACGGCGGAACGCAGTTCCGCAATGGCCGGCATGCCGCGCAGGCGCTCGACGACGGCGCGCAGCGTGACGCCCGAGTCGGCCAGGTCGTCGACGAGCAGCACCCGCCCTGCGAGGTCGCCCTTGGGCAGCGTGATGTACTTGGCCATGTCCAGGCGTCCCTGGATCGTGCCCCCCTCGGCGCGGTACGAGCTCGTGGACATGATGGCCAGCGGCTTGTCGAACACCCGCGACAGCACGTCGCCCGGCCGCATGCCCCCGCGCGCGAGGCACAGGATCTGATCGAACTCCCAGCCCGACGCATGGACCTTGAGCGCCAGGCGCTCGATCAGCATGTGGTATTCGTCCCACGAGACGTACAGGTGTTTGCCGTCGTCGGTCAGCATCGTTCGGTCTCCTCCGGTGTCGCTCAGGCACGGTAGGGGTGGCGCAGCAGGATCGTGTGCTCGCGGTCCGGGCCGGTGGACACCATGTCGATCGGCGCGCCGACGAACGCCTGCACCCGTTCCAGGTAGGCCCGCGCGTTGGCCGGCAGCCGGCTCCACTCGGTGATGCCCGCCGTCGACGCCTGCCAGCCCGGGAACCGCTCGTAGACCGGCCGGCAGGCGGCGATGTCGTCGGCGTCCAGCGGCAGGATGTCGATGCGCCGCCCGTGCAGCTCGTAGCCCACGCCCATCTGGATCTCAGGGAGGCCGTCGAGCACGTCGAGCTTGGTGATGCAAAGCCCCGAGATGCCGTTGATGACGATGCTGCGCTTGAGCGCGGCCGCATCGAGCCAGCCGCAGCGGCGCGCGCGGCCGGTGACGGTGCCGCGCTCCTGCCCGACCGTGCTGAGGTGGTGGCCGACCGTGCCGGGGGCGTCGATCGGCAGCTCGGTGGGGAACGGGCCAGAGCCCACCCGCGTCGTGTACGCCTTCGTGATGCCGAGGATGTAGTGCAGCATCCCCGGGCCGACGCCGGAGCCCGCCGCCGCGTTGCCGGCCACGCAGTTGCTCGACGTGACGAACGGATAGGTGCCGTGGTCGATGTCCAGCAGCGTGCCCTGCGCGCCCTCGAACAGCAGGTGGCGCCCGGCCAGGTGGTCCTGGTGGAGGCGGTAGCCGACGTCGGCCATCAGCGGCACGAGCTGCTCGGCTACCGCCATCGCGTGGTCGTAGATCGGCTCGAAGTCGAGCGCGCGGCTGCGCAGCGGGCCGGCGAGCGCGACGTTGTGCCAGTCGAGCAGCTCGCGCAGCTTGGCGGCGAAGCGCTGCGGATGCTTCAGGTCCTGCACGCGCAGCGCGCGGCGGGCGACCTTGTCCTCGTACGCCGGGCCGATGCCCTTGCCGGTGGTGCCGATCTTGCCGCTGCCGCTGATCTCGCGCAGCGCCTCGCGCGCCTTGTCGACCTCGACGTGGAATGGCAGGATCAGCGGGCAGGTCTCGCTGACGTACAGCCGCGATCGCACGTCGAGGCCGATGCCCTCGAGGCGCTCGATCTCGGCCAGCAGGTGCGACGGGTCGACGACGACGCCGTTGCCGATGTAGCAGGCCACGCCGTCGCGCATGATGCCGCTGGGGATCAGCTGCAGCGCCGTCTTGACGCCCTTGATCACCAGCGTGTGGCCGGCGTTGTGGCCGCCCTGGAAGCGCACGACGCCGTGCGCGTGGTCGGTCAGCCAGTCGACGACCTTGCCCTTGCCCTCGTCGCCCCACTGCGTGCCGACGACGACGACGTTGCGCCCGCGCGCCGCGCTCCCGGTGGCCTGTGCTGTCATCTCGCTCCTGCCGTCTGCCATCGTCGTGGCGTCACACCGCGCGCAGCACCCACTGCCCGCCGACCTCGATCAGCTCGCGGTCGCACTCGAACTCCTCGCCCTCGTCCTCGTGCCCGGGCAGGATGCACAGCACCGTCTCGCCGCGCCCGCGCAGCTGGCGGATCGCCTGCCGCAGCCGCTCGTCCTCGCGCCACGGGGCGCGGATCGCCGGCGTCGAGGGGCTCGGACCGGTCAGCGCCGCGAGCGCCTTCAGGTCGAGGCTGAAGCCCACCGCCGGGCGGTTGCGGCCGAACACCGCGCCGACCTCGTCGTAGCGCCCGCCGCGCACGACGGCGTCGGGAGCGCCCTCGGCGTAGACCGCGAACCGGGTGCCGCTGTAGTACGCGTAGCCGCTCATGTCGCCGAGGTCGAAGCCCACCCGCACCTGCGGGTGCGTGCGCTGCACCCGCTCGGCGAGCCAGGCGAGGTCGTCGAGCGCGGCGCCGATCAGCGGCCGCGCCGGCAGCCGCTCGCGCGCCACCGCCAGCACCTCGCCGCTGCCGTACAGCGCGAGCAGCGCCTGCAGCCCGGCGCGGCCCTCGGCCGGCAGGGGAGCGGCGAGATCGGCGAGCGTGGCTGCGTCCTTGGCCGCCAGCGCGTCGACGATGGCGCCGATTGCCGCCGCGTCGAGCGGCGCGCCGGCGAGCACGCCGCGCACGATGCGCGCGTCGCCGAGGTCGATCACCGGCTGCCCGACGCCGCAGGCCTGCAGCCCGTCGAGCGCGAGCTCGATCGCTTCGAGGTCGGCCTCGAGGCCGCCGTGGCCGTAGACCTCGGCGCCGAACTGCAGCGGCTCGCGCGTGGCCTGCGCGCCCGCGGGCCGCGCGTGCAGCACCGGCCCGCAGTAGCACAGGCGCGCGACGCCGCGCCGGTTCAGCAGGTGGGCGTCGATGCGCGCGACCTGCGGCGTCGTGTCCGCGCGCAGGCCGAGCGTGCGCCCGCTCAACTGGTCGACGAGCTTGAACGTGCGCAGGTCCAGCGTCTGCCCGGTGCCGGTGAGCAGCGACTCGAGGTGCTCGAGCAGCGGCGGGATCACCAGTTCGTAGCCGCAGCGGCGCGCGAGGTCGAGCCACTCGCGGCGCAGATCCTCCACCCGGCGCGCCTGCGCGGGCAGCACATCGGCGATGTGCTCGGGAAGCAGCCAGGCGGACGACATCGGGACGAAGGGCGGCGTTGAGAGAGCATTGTAGGGGCGCCCTCCCGGGCGCCCGGCCGCGCGCCGCCGCGCGTCAGCGCAGGAACAGCAGCGCGAGCACGGCACCGGCGAGCATGCTCGCCAGGCCGACGAAGCGGATCTGGCCGTCGTTCAGCCGCAGCGCGCGCTCGAACATCTGGCGCCACGTCGCGGGGCTGAGGAACGGCAGCAGCCCCTCGATGACGAGCATCAGCGCGAGCGCGCCGATCAGCATCTCGCTCATCGGCGCGCCGGCGTGTCAGCGCGTGGCGGCGCCGCCACGCATCGCGCGGAAGAAGTCGCTGCCGGGGTCGAGCACCATGACGTCGTTCTTGTTCTGGAAGCTCGCGCGGTAGGCCTCGAGGCTGCGGTAGAACTGGGCGAACTGGGGGTCGCGGCCGAACGCCTCGGCGTACAGCGCAGAGGCGCGGGCGTCGCCTTCGCCGCGCACCTTCTGCGCGTCGCGGAACGCCTCGGCGAGGATGACTTCGCGCTGGCGGTCGGCGTCGGCGCGGATCTTCTCGCCCTCGGCGGCGCCGGTCGAGCGCAGCTCGTTGGCCACCCGCTTGCGCTCCGACTCCATGCGCCGGTAGACGGCGTCGGTGATGTCGGCGACGAAGTCGACCCGCTTGACGCGCACGTCGACGATCTCGATGCCGAAGTTCGTCGCGACGTCGGTCAGGCGCTCGCGCACGCCCTGCATCACGCGGTCGCGGTCGGTGGCGAGCACGCCGGTCACCGTCTGCCGCGTGACCTCCTCGTTGAACGCCGCCTGCACCACCGGCGTGAGCCGGATGTCGAGGTTGCGCATGTCGGGCCCGCTGTTGCGGATGAACTGCCGCGGGTCGCTGATGCGCCACTTGACGAGCCAGTCGACGAGCACGCTCTTCTTCTCGGCGGTGAAGATCGGCCGCGGGTCGGTGTTGTCCAGCGTCTGGATGCGCTTGTCGAGGAAGACGACGTTCTGGAACGGCGGCGGCAGCTTCCAGTTCAGCCCGGGCTCGGTGATCACGGTCCTGATCTCGCCGAGCGCGTAGACGGCGGCGATCTGCCGCTGGTCGACGACGAACAGCGTCGACGACAGCACCATCAGCAGCACCAGCAGGCCGCCGGCGAAGAGTCCGATTCGGTTCATCGCGGGTTCTCCCTTCAGCGCACGTCGCGCTCGCGGCTGCGCTGGTCGGTGCGCGCGCGCGCGTCGAGCGTCACCGCCGCGGCGCTGGTGGCCGGGCTCGGCACGTCGGTGCGCGGCGCGGTGCTGGCCGGCGGCGTGGCGGACTGGCGGATCAGCTGCTCGAGCGGCAGGTACAGCAGGTTCGAGCCGCTGCGGCTGTCGACGAGCACCTTGCTGACGTTGGCGTAGACCTCCTGCATCGTCTCGAGGTACAGGCGGTCGCGCGTGACGGCCGGCGCGCGCTGGTACTCGGCGAGCACCGAGCGGAAGCGCTGCGCGTCACCCTCGGCGGTGGCGATGATGCGCGCCTTGTAGGCCTCGGCCTCCTCGCGCAGGCGTGCCGCCGTGCCCTGCGCCTTCGGGATCACGTCGCTCGCGTAGGCCTCGCCCTCGTTGCGGAAGCGGTCGCGGTCGGCACCGGCGCGCACGGCGTCGTTGAACGCCGCCTGGACCTGCTCGGGCACCTGCACGTTCTGGATGTTGACGTTGGTGATCAGGATGCCGGCGTTCAGGCGGTCGAGCTGGCTCTGCACCGAGCGCACGAGGTCGGCGGCGATCGCGTCGCGCGCCGCGTAGAGCACCGAGTCGACCTGGCTGCGGCCGACGATCTCGCGCACCGCCGACTCGCTGGCGAGCACCACCGCCTCGTCGGGGTTGCGGTTCTCGAACAGGTAGGCGCGCGAGTCGCTCAGCCGGTACTGCACCGTGAAGCGCAGGTCGACGATGTTCTCGTCCTGCGTCAGCATCGCCGAGTCGCGCAGCCCGGTGGCCGGGGTCACCGTGTTGCGGCCGATGTCCACCGAGCGCAGCTGGGTGAACGGCACCGTCTCGTGGGCCTGGAACGGATACGGCAGGCGCCACTGGATGCCGGCGTCGACGGTCGACGTGTAGCGGCCGAACGTCGTCACGACCGCCTGCTGGCCTTCCTGCACGATGTACACGCCGCTGCCGAGCCAGATCAGCGCCGCCACGCCGGCGATCAGCCCGACGCCGATGCCCGCGCTCTTCATGTCCGGCGGCTGGAACGACGGCCCGCCGCCCCCGCCGTCGCCACCGCTGCCGCCGCCCTCGATCCGGCGTGGCCCCTTCTTGTTGCCGAACAGGTTCGACAGCTTGCTGTTGAAGTCCTTCCACAGCTCGTCGAGGTCCGGCGGCCCGTCGTTGCGCCCGTTGCTGAGCACGAGGCCGTCGACGGCCGGGCGCGTGGCCGCGCGGGCGCCGCGGCGGCCGTGCCAGGCGCCGGCGAGCAGGGCCAGCGCTGCCGCGGCGACGGCACGCAGGCGCCGCGGGAACGGTTCGGGGGCGTCGGTCGAGGGATGCATGCTCATGCCTGCACGGAGCGGTACGGTGATTCGGTGCCGCGGGCGGCCGGCCAGGCGTCGGGCGCCTCGGCGTCGGCGGCCATCGCCGCCAGCGTCTGCCGCAGCTCGGGCAGACCGGTGCCGTCGATCGCGCTGACGAACACGCGCGGCGTGCGCACGCCGTCACGCTCGACGGTGTCGACCCACCGCCGCGGCCGCTGCCCGGCGTCGAGGCGGTCGACCTTGTTGAAGACGAGCACCTGCGCGATGTCGTGGGCGCCGATCTCGGCCAGCACGCGCTCGACCTCGGCGATCTGCTCGTCGCGGTTCGGGCTCGCGGCGTCGACGACGTGCAGCAGCAGGTCGGCGTCGACCGCCTCCTGCAGCGTGGCCTGGAACGCCTCGACGAGCTTGTGCGGCAGATCGCGGATGAAGCCAACGGTGTCCGACAGCGACACCTTGCGCCCCGGCGAGCCGTCGGGCGCGGGCAAGTACAGCGCGCGCACCGTCGGGTCCAGCGTCGCGAACAGCTGGTCGGCGGCGTAGCTGCGCGCCTTCGTCAGCCCGTTGAACAGCGTCGACTTGCCGGCATTGGTGTAGCCCACCAGCGCGACGCGGAACGTGCCGCTGCGCTCGCGCGCGCGGCGCTGCGTTTGGCGCTGGCGCTTGACGCGGTCCAGGCGCGACTTCACGCTGCGGATGCGCTCGCCGATCATGCGGCGGTCGAGCTCGATCTGCGCCTCGCCCGGGCCGCCGCGCGTGCCGATGCCGCCCTGCTGGCGCTCGAGGTGCGTCCAGCGGCGAACCAGCCGCGTCGACAGGTACTGCAGCCGCGCCAGCTCGAC
The DNA here is from genome assembly GCA_938022295.1 of uncultured Burkholderiaceae bacterium. Classification (GTDB taxonomy): domain Bacteria; phylum Pseudomonadota; class Gammaproteobacteria; order Burkholderiales; family Burkholderiaceae_C; genus Calidifontimicrobium. Next base: position 2,714 of record CALIDR010000263.1, on the reverse strand, counting down.
CTGCAGCTTGCCCTCGTGGCTCTTGGCGCGGTCGGCGAAGATCTCCAGGATCAGCGCCGTGCGGTCCGACACCGGCACGCCGAGGTGACGCTCGAGGTTGCGCTGCTGGGCCGGGCTCAGCGCCTGGTCGAAGATCACGCCCTGCGCGTCGTGCGCCTGCACGACGGCCTTGATCTCGTCGGCCTTGCCGCTGCCGACGAAGAGGGCCGCATCGGGCGCCTTGCGGCGCGCGAACACGCGGGCCACGACGTCGTCGCCCGCCGAGGCGGCAAGCTGCGCGAGCTCGTCGAGCGTCGGGTCGAACGAGGAGCCGGGGCCGCCGAGGTCGACGCCGACCAGCACGGCGCGCGCCGCCGCGGCGGCCTCGCGCCCGGCGGTCGACGGGTCGGCGGTCGGGGAATGGCGAAGGGTCAAAGCCGGTGCGTTCAGGATCCCTCCCCGGACTCCTGGGGGTGGAAGTTCACGGCACGGCCGGGGACGACGGTGGAGATCGCGTGCTTGTAGACCATCTGCGTCACGGTATTGCGCAACAGCACCACGTACTGGTCGAACGACTCGATGTGCCCTTGCAGCTTGATGCCGTTGACGAGGTAGATCGACACCGGCACGTGCTCCTTGCGCAGGAGGTTCAGGAACGGGTCTTGTAGAAGCTGCCCTTTGTTGCTCACGATATGCTCCGTGTTGGATTCGAAACGACTCGGCACCTTAACACAGGGGGGTGCCGGCAGCGGGCCGCCTCACCAAACCCTCGCACGCTTAGGTGTCGCGCTCCGCGAAAGGGTTCCGCGACGACCGCAGCTCGATGCGCAGCGGCGTGCCGACGAGCCCGAAGTGGTCGCGGATGCGCCCTTCCAGGTAGCGCTTGTAGGCGTCGGTGACGTGTTCCAGCGCGTTGCCGTGCACGACGACGATCGGCGGGTTCATGCCGCCCTGGTGCGCGTAGCGCAGTTTCGGCCGGAACGCGCCGGCGCGCCGCGGCGCCTGGTGCTCGACCGCCTCGTGGACCAGCCGCGTCAGCACCGGCGTCGGCAGCTTGGCGGTGGCCGACGCATGCGCCTTGGCGATCGCGCTCCACAGCGGGCCGAGGCCCTGCCGCTTCAGCGCCGAGATGTGCACCCGGGGCGCGAATTTCAAGAACGCGAGCCGCTGCTCGATCGAGCGCTCGACGAGCTCGCGCTGGTAGCGGTCGACGGCGTCCCACTTGTTGACGGCGATCACGACGGCGCGTCCGGCCTCGAGCACGTAGCCGGCAATGTGCGCGTCCTGGTCGCCCACGCCCTGCGTCGCGTCGAGCAGCAGCACGACGACGTGGGCGTCGGCGATCGCCTGCAGCGTCTTGACGACGGAGAACTTCTCGACCGCCTCGAACACCCGCCCCCTGCGGCGCAGGCCCGCGGTGTCGATCAGCTCGTAGCGGCGCCCGCCGCGCTCGAGCGGCACGCGGATCGCGTCGCGCGTCGTGCCCGGCTGGTCGAACGCGACGACCCGTTCCTCGCCGAGCCAGGCGTTGATCAGCGTGCTCTTGCCGACGTTGGGCCGCCCCGCCACCGCGAGCCGGATCGGCTTGTCCTGCGCCACCTCGTCGGGTTCCTCCACCGCCGGCGGCAGTTCGGCGAGGACGGCGTCCATCAGGCTGCGCACGCCCTGGCCGTGGGCGGCCGAGATCGGGTGCGGCTCGCCGATGCCGAGCTCGTGGAACTCGGCCAGGCGCGGCGACTCGGCCATCCCCTCGGCCTTGTTGACGGCGAGGAACACCCGCTTGCCGGACTCGCGCAGGTAGCGCGCGATGTCGTGGTCCTGCGCCGACAGGCCGGCGCGCGCGTCGACGACGAACACCACCGCGTCGGCCTCGGCCACCGCCTGGCGCGTCTGGCGCGCCATCTCGGCGACGATGCCTGCCGGCTTCTCGGGCTCGAAGCCGCCGGTGTCGACGACGATGATGTCGCGCCCGCCGACGCGCGCGTCGCCGTAGTGGCGGTCGCGCGTGAGGCCGGCGAAGTCGGCGACGATCGCGTCGCGGCTCTTCGTCAGCCGGTTGAACAGCGTCGACTTGCCGACGTTGGCGCGGCCGACGAGTGCGACGACCGGCTTCATCGGTGCCGCGTCACACCGGCCGGAACGCGAACAGCCCGCCGCGGCGCGTGACGACGAGCACCGTCTGGCCGGCCAGCACCGGCGTGCCGACGACCGGCGAGCCGTCGGTGGGCAGGCGCAGCAGCGGCTGGCCGCTGTCGGCGGCGAGCCAGTGCACCAGGCCCTCGCCGTCGCCGAAGACGACCGTCGGCCCCACCGCCAGCGCGCCGCTCAGCTCGCGGTGCTGGAAGGCGTCGCTGGTCCACAGGATCTCGCCGCTGCGGGTGCGCCAGGCGGTGATGCGGTCGCTGCCGTCGGCACCGAACAGCCGCTCGGCGTCGCCGCCGACGGCCTGCGTGCCACCGACGCTGCGGCTCCAGACCTGCGTTGCGCGCTCGACGTCGGCGCAGCCCACCGCCTGCTGGAACGACCGCGCGCACACCAGCGGGCCCGCGCGCACCGCCGGGCCGACGAGGTCGGCGAGGCGCTCGACCTCGTTGGTGCCGCGCGGGTTGGCGATCGGCACCTCCCAGCGCAGGTCGCCCTGCAGCGGGTCGATGCCGGCCAGGCGCGCGCCCTGCCCGGCCAGCAGCACGTTGCGGTGCGGCTGCAGCACGCCCGACTGCGCCAGCGTCAGCGGG
>CALIDR010000262.1 GCA_938022295.1 uncultured Burkholderiaceae bacterium | reverse complement strand
TGGTGACGATCGCCGGCAGCGCGAGCTTCACCGTCTCCATGCCGCCGTCGATCTCGCGCGTGACCTTCACGCTCTGCCCCTCGACCTCGACCTTGCTCGCGAACGTGCCCTGCGGCAGGCCGGCGAGCGCGGCGAGCATCTGGCCGGTCTGGTTGCAGTCGTCGTCGATGGCCTGCTTGCCCAGGATCACCAGGCCCGGCTGTTCCTTGTCGACGATCGCCTTGAGCAGCTTGGCCACCGCCAGCGGCTGCAGCTCTCCGGTGGTCTCGACCAGGATCGCGCGGTCGGCGCCGATGGCCATCGCGGTGCGCAGCGTCTCCTGGCACTGGGCGACGCCGCACGACACCGCGATCACCTCGGTCGCGGCGCCCTTTTCCTTCAGCCGCACCGCCTCCTCGACGGCGATCTCGTCGAACGGGTTCATGCTCATCTTGACGTTGGCGATGTCCACGCCGCTGCCGTCGCCCTTGACGCGCACCTTGACGTTGTAGTCGACCACCCGCTTGACGGGGACGAGGATCTTCATGCGCTCTCCTTCATTGAAACGCCGCGATGCCGGTGATCGCCCGCCCGAGGATCAGCGCGTGGATGTCGTGCGTGCCCTCGTAGGTGTTGACGACCTCCAGGTTCACCAGGTGGCGCGCGACGCCGAACTCGTCGCTGATGCCGTTGCCGCCGAGCATGTCGCGCGCCGTGCGCGCGATCTCCAGCGCCTTGCCGCAGCTGTTGCGCTTGAGCAGCGAGGTCGCCTCGACCGACGCCGTGCCGGCGTCCTTCATGCGCCCGAACGCCAGGCACCCCTGCAGCCCCAGCGCGATCTCGGTGGCCATGTCGGCGAGCTTCTTCTGCACCAGCTGGTTGGCCGCCAGCGGGCGGCCGAACTGCTTGCGGTCGAGCACGTACTGGCGCGCGGTGGCGTAGCAGAACTCGGCCGCGCCGAGCGCGCCCCAGGCGATGCCGTAGCGCGCGCTGTTCAGGCACGTGAACGGGCCCTTCAGGCCGCGCACCTCGGGGAAGGCGTTCTCCTCGGGGCAGAACACGTCGTCCATCACGATCTCGCCGGTGATGCTCGCGCGCAGCCCCACCTTGCCGTGGATCGCCGGCGCCGAGAGCCCCTGCCAGCCCTTCTCGAGCACGAAGCCGCGGATCTGGCCCTCGTCGTCCTTGGCCCAGACGACGAACACGTCGGCGATCGGGCTGTTGCTGATCCACGTCTTCTGGCCGGTGAGACGCCAGCCACCGGTCACGCGGCGTGCGCGCGTGCTCATGCCCGCCGGGTCCGAGCCGGCGTTGGGCTCGGTCAGGCCGAAGCAGCCGATCCACTGCCCGCTGGCGAGCCTGGGCAGGTACTTCTGCCGCGTCGCCTCGTTGCCGAAGGCGTGGATCGGCACCATCACGAGCGAGGACTGCACGCTCATCATCGAGCGGTAGCCCGAGTCCACGCGCTCGACCTCGCGCGCGATCAGGCCGTAGCCCACGTAGTTCAGCCCCGCGCCGCCGTAGGCCTCGGGGATCGTGGGGCCGAGCAGGCCGAGCTCGCCCATCTCGCGGAAGATCGCCGGGTCGGTCGTCTCGCTGCGGAAGGCGTCCTTCACGCGCGGCGCGAGCCGCTCCTGGCAGTAGGCGTGCGCGGCGTCGCGCACCGCGCGCTCGTCGGCGCTCAGCTGCGCGTCGAGCAGCAGCGGGTCGTCCCAGTGGAAGGCGGCTCTGGACATGGCGGTGCTCCGTCGAGTGCGGCGCCGGCACGCGGCGCGATGGGGAACGCCGATGCTACGTGCGCGCGAGACGGCGGGCAAACGAGAATTCGGCATCGACGAGTGCAGGAAACGCACTCCGAAAACCGACGCGCCGAAAGGAGCCCCGCCGATGCGCCGCCGCCTGCCGAGCACGGGAGCGCTCGTCGCCTTCGAGGCGGCGGCACGCCACCAGAGCTTCACGCGTGCCGCCGACGAACTCGCGCTGACGCAAAGCGCGGTGTGCCGCCAGATCGCCGGGCTCGAGGCGACGCTCGGCGTCGCGCTGTTCCGCCGCACGCGCCGCGGCGTCGCGCTGACGCCGGCCGGCGCGGCGTACGCCAGGCGCGTGGCGGCGCGCCTGGACGCGATCGAGGCCGACGCGCTCGACCTGCGCGCGGGCAGCGGCGAGCGGCAGGTGGTCGAGCTCGCCGTGGTGCCCACGTTCGCCACCCGCTGGCTGCTGCCGCGCCTGGCGCGCTTCGCGGCCGAGGCGCCGCAGGTGCAGCTGAACCTGCACGTGCGCACGCGCCCGTTCCTGTTCGACGGCAGCGGGCTCGACGCCGCCGTCTACGCCGGCGACGGCCACTGGGCCGGCTGCGACTGCCGGCCGCTGATGGGCGAGCGGCTGGTCGCGGTGTGCAGCCCGGCGCTCGTGCCCGCCGGCGGCGTGGCCGACTCCGCCGCGCTCGGCCGCCTGCCGCTGCTGCAGCAGACGACGCGCCCCGACGCCTGGCGGCGCTGGTTCGCGCAGGCCGGCGTCGAGGTCGACGGCGCGCTGCAGGGCCCGCGCCACGAGCTGTTCTCGATGAGCATCGAAGCCGCCGTGCAGGGGCTCGGCGTGGCGCTGGTGCCGGCGATGTTCGTCGCCGAGGAACTCGCCAGCGGCCGCCTCGTGCAGCCGCTGCCGCTCGCGTTCGACAGCGACCGCGGCTATTACCTCGCGGTGCCCGAGGGGCCGGCGCCGCCGGCGGTGCAGGCGCTGGCGGCGTGGCTCGAACGCGAAGCGGCCGCCGCGTGAAGCGGCGGCCGCGCGCCGGTCAGCCCCGCTTGGCGACCAGCGTCAGGATGTCGTAGCTGGCGACGATCTCGCCCGCCTGGTTCGTCACCTCGACGTCCCACGCGACGACGCCCTGGCCGACGCCCTTGGCGTCGGTGCGGCCGCGGTCGGTCTTGCGCTTGCAGGTCAGCCGCGCCTGGATCGTGTCGCCGATGCCCACCGGCTTGACGAAGCGCAGCGTGTCGAGGCCGTAGTTGGCGAGCACCGGGCCCGGCGCCGGCGAGACGAACAGGCCCGCGGCCGCCGACAGCACGAAGTAGCCGTGCGCAATGCGTTTGCCGAACGGGCTGTCCTTCGCGGCGATCTCGTCGAAGTGCATGTAGAAGTAGTCGCCCGAGATGCCGCCGAAGGCGACGATGTCGGCCTCGCTGACGGTGCGCCGGTGCGTGAGCAGCGAGTCGCCGACACGCAGGTCCTCGAAGTGCTTGCGGAACGGGTGCACGTCGCCCTCGCGCACCTTGGCGCCGCGCACGTGCTCGCCGGTCACCGCGGCGAGCATCGTGGGCGACCCCTGCACCGCGCAGCGCTGCAGGTAGTGCTTCACGGCGCGCACGCCACCGAGCTCCTCGCCGCCGCCGGCGCGGCCCGGGCCGCCGTGCTTGAGCGGCGGCAGCGGCGAGCCGTGGCCGGTCGACTCGGGCGCCGCCTCGCGGTCGAGCACGAGCCAGCGCCCGTGCAGCGCCGCGGCCACCGGCACCGCCTTCGCGGCGATTGCCGGGTCGCGCGTGACGAGCGTGCCCACCAGGCTGCCCTGCCCCTTCGCGGCGAGCGCGAGCGCCTCGTCGAGGTCGTCGTACGGCATCAGCGTGCTCACCGGGCCGAACGCCTCGACGTCGTGCACGGCGTCGACGTCGAACGGCTTCGCGCACGCGAGCAGCGTCGGCGCGAAGAACGCGCCGTGCGCCGTGCCCTCGCCGACCGGCGCGAAGCCCGGCCCGCCGTCGTAGACCACCTCGGCGCCTTCGCGCAGCCGCGCGACCTTGGCCGCGACGTCGGCCACCTGCGCGTGCGACGCCAGCGCCCCCATCTTCACGCCCTCGACCGCCGGGTCGCCGACCACCGTCTTCGAAAGGCGCGCCTTCAGCGCCTGCGCCACCGCGTCGAGGTGGCGCCGCGGCACGATCGCGCGCCGGATCGCGGTGCACTTCTGCCCGGCCTTGACCGTCATCTCGCGCGCGACCTCCTTGACGAAGAGGTCGAACTCGGCGTCGTCGGGGCCGACGTCGGGGGCCAGGATCGCGCAGTTCAGCGAATCGGCCTCGGCGTTGAACGGCACGCTCGCGCGCACCAGGTGGCGGTGCACGCGCAGCTTGGCCGCCGTGTCGGCGCTGCCGGTGAACGTGACGACGTCGCGCCCGTCGAGGCGGTCGAGCAGGTCGCCGGTGGAGCCGATCACGAGCTGCAGCGCGCCCGCGGGCAGCAGGCCCGATTCGTCGATCAGCCGCACCAGCGCCTCGGTGAGGTAGCTCGTCGCGGTGGCGGGCTTGCCGACGCACGGCATGCCGGCGACGAAGGCGGGGGCGAACTTCTCGAGCAGCCCCCAGACCGGGAAGTTGAACGCGTTGATGTGCACCGCCACGCCGCCGCGCGGCACCAGCACGTGCGTGCCGGCGAAGCCGCCGCCCTTGCCCAGCGGCACCGCCGGCCCCTCGTGCAGCAGGTTGCCCGACGGCAGGTCGTTGCCGCCGATGCCGGCGTAGGCGAACAGCGTGCCGATGCCGCCTTCGATGTCGATCCAGCCGTCGGCGCGCGTCGCGCCGGTGTGCGCCGACACCGCGTACAGCGCTTCCTTGCGCTCGGCGAGGAACTTCGCGAGCGCCTTCAGCCGCGCGGCGCGCTGCTGGAAGTCCAGCGCGAGCAGCGCCGGCACGCCGACGCGCCGCGCGTGGTCGACGCACTCGCCGAAGTCGATCGGGTCGGCGTGCGTGTAGGCGACGACGCGGCCGTTGACGGCGCTCGCGAGCGCCTGCGCGGGTTCGGTGCCGAGCCAGCGGCCGGCGATGTGGCTTTGGACGATGGTCGTCATGGACGGCGGTGCTCCGGTCGGCGGGCGGGGCCGAGATGTGGAATCAGAACGAGAAACCGACGCCGAGCACGCCCAGCGTCGCGCGCTCGCCGTGCGTCTGGCGGGCCAGGTAGGCGCCGAGCGCGAGGCCGTCGTCGACGATCCAGCGCACGCTCGCGCCGACCCAGCGGCCGCCGTCGGCGTCGCGCGCGGCCTCGAGCCTCGCGATGTGGCGGTCGTCGAACGCGTGCTTGACCGCCAGGCCCCAGGTGGCGGGATCGTCGTCGCCGCGGCGCCACGCCCGGCCGAGGTTGCCGTGCACGCTCCAGCCGCGGCCGATCTCGTGGCTGAGCAAGGCCGCGACGTGGACTTCGTCCGGCGACGCGCCGCGCCGCCCGGGCCAGACCCAGCCGGCCTCGTAACCCAGCGCCAGCGCGGTGGCGGGCGTCGGCTCGGCGAGCCGGGTGCGGCCGCCGAGCGCGACCTCGTTCTCGGCCCGCCCGCCGCCCACGGTGCGCCCCAGCGCCGCGAACAGCTGGCTGTCCAGGCCGACGCCGCACGTCAGCTTGCCATCGCCGCCGCGCTCGCGCTCGCCGTCGCCGTGCCGCCACGCGGCCTTGACCTTCAGCTCGCAGCGGCCGCGGTCGCGCACCTCGGCTTCTTCGGTCGCGAGCAGCTCGGCCGCCAGTGCGGGCGCGAGCAGCGCGAGCGCCAGCCACGCGAGGGCGCCGGCACGGCGGACGATGCGCGTCATCGGCCGCCCGCCAGGTCGCTCGTCGATCGCCGAACGTGCATCGGGCTCACGACACCGGCAGCGGGTCGGCCACCGGCTGCCGCGGCCGCCGCACCGCCGGCAGCCCGCCGATGAAGAGGTCGGCGACGATCGGCCCGAGCGCCTCGTGGTCGAGCTCGCCGTCGGGGCGGACCCAGGTGAACATCCAGTTGATCATGCCGAACAGCAGCATCGTCAGCGGCTTGGCGAGTTGCGCGTCGGCGAGTTCGGGCCGCACCGCGGCCACCGCCTGCGCGATCGCGGCGACCAGCGCGCGCTCGGTCCCGAGCACGCGCTCGCGGTCGGCGTCGGCGAGGAAGCGCACGTCCTCGGTCAGCACGCGGTGGGCGTCGCGCGCGTCGGCGTAGGCCTCGACGAAACGGCAGATCAGCGCACGCAGCCGCGCCTCGGGCGGCAGGTGGCGCGCGTCGACCTCGTCGACGAGCGCGCGCAGCGTGCCGACGTGCTCCTCGCAGATCGACACCAGCAGCGCGTACTTGTCGTCGAAGTAGTGGTACAGCGTCGCCTTCGACAGCCCGCAGGCGTCGGCGATGTCGTTCATCGTCGTGCCGGCGTAGCCGCGGCGCGCGAACAGCTCCGCCGCGCGGGCCAGGATCGCGCCGCGCTGGTCGTCGTAGGTGGCGGCGCGGCCGCGGGCCATCAGCGTTCGTCGAAGCTCAGCACGACGCGCTCGGTCAGCGGGTGCGACTGGCAGGTCAGCACGAAGCCGGCGGCGACTTCGTCCTTCTCGAGCGCGAAGTTGCGGTCCATCCGCACCTGGCCCTCCACCAGCTTCGCGCGGCAGGTGCCGCACACGCCCGAGGTGCACGAGAACGGCACCTCGAGCCCGGCCGCGGCGGCGGCGTCGAGGATGCTCGGCTGCTCGCGCCGGAACTCGATCTCGCGCGTCATCCCGTCGCGGACGATCACGACGCGCGAGCGCTCGGCGTCGCCGGGCCTGGCCTCGTGGACGACGGCATCGACCTTGCCGGCCTCGGTCGGCGCGACGCCGAAGCGCTCGACGTGCACGCGGTCTTCGGGCACGCCGGCCTCGACGAGCGCGGCTTGCGCCTCGTCGTTCATCTGGAACGGGCCGCAGACGTAGGCGTGGTCGATCTCGGCGGCGGGCACCAGCGTGCGCAGGAACTCGCCGACCTTGTCGCGGTCGAGCAGCCCGTGATTGATCGGCGCGTCGGTCGGCTCGTCGGAGAACACGTGCTGCAGCACCAGGCGCGCCATGTACGCGTTCTTCAGGTCCTCGAGCTCCTCCTTGAACATCGTCGAGGCGAGCGTGCGGTTGCCGTAGATCAGCGTGAAGCGCGACTTCGGCTCGCGCGCGAGCACCGTCTTCATGATCGACAGGATCGGCGTGATGCCGCTGCCGCCGGCGATGCCCACGTGGTGGCGCTTCGACTCGGGCTCGATCGGCACGAAGAAGCGCCCCTGCGGCGCCATCACCTGCAGCGTGTCGCCGGGCTTCAGGTGCTCGTGGATCCAGGTCGAGAACAGGCCGCCCCTGACGCGGCGCACGCCCACGCGCAGTTCGGCGTCGTCGACGCCGGCGCAGATCGAGTACGAGCGCCGCACGTCCTGGCCGTCGATCGTCGTGCGCAGCGTCAGGTACTGGCCCTGCGTGAAGCCGAACACCTCGCGCAGCTCGGGCGGCACGTCGAACGTCACGATGACCGACTCGGGCGTGTCGGCCTCGATGCGGTTGACGCGCAGCGGGTGGAACAGCGGCGTGCTCATATCGGCTTGAACTGTTCGAACGGTTCGCGGCAGGCCAGGCACCGCCACAGCGCCTTGCAGGCGGTGGAGCCGAAGGCCGACAGCCGCTCGGTGTGCGCGCTGCCGCAGCGCGGGCAGGCCACGGGCGTCGCCGCCTCGCGGCGCACGAGGCGGATCGGCGCTTCGCCGGTCGTCACGGCTGCGCTGCCGCTCGGCGGAGCGATCCCGTACTCGCGCAGCTTGCGCCGCCCTTCGTCGCTGATCCAGTCGGTCGTCCACGCCGGCGCGCGGCGCGTCGTCGCGCGCACCGGCCCGAGGCCGGCGTCGACCAGCGCGTCGACGACGCTCTTCTCGATCACCTCGGTGGCCGGGCAGCCGCTGTAGGTCGGCGTCAGCACCACTTCGAGCGCGTCGCCGTGGTCGATCACGTCGCGCACGATGCCCAGGTCGCGCACCGACAGCGCCGGCACCTCGGGGTCGAGCACGCCGTCGAGCGTGCGCCACGCGGCGTCGACGCGGCTCGCGACCTCGGCCATCACCAGGCCCCGCCGGGGTAGGCGCGCTGCAGGTACTGCATCTCGGCGAGGATGTAGCCCAGGTGTTCGCTGTGAACGCCGCGGCGGCCGGTGCTGACGAACTTGCCCTCGGGCGGCATCGCGAGCGTCGCGTCGTCGAGCAGCGCGCGCATCTCGGCCAGCCACGGCTGCTTCAGCGCCGCCACACTCGGGCCCAGGCCGCTCGCGTGCGCAGCGGCGTCGACGTCGTCGGCGTCGAACAGCTCGGCGTGGTAGGGCCAGAGCTTGCCGAGCGCCGCCTCGACGCGCCGGCGCGACTCGTCGGTGCCGTCGCCCAGCCGCGCGAGCCAGTCGCCGGCGTGCTGCTGGTGGTAGCGCGCTTCCTTGATCGCCTTGCCGGCGATCGCGGCGAGTTCGGGCTCGCTCGAGTCCGCCAGGCGCTCCCACCACAGCTTGAGGTAGGTCGAGACCATCGCGTTGCGCACGACGGTCAGCGCGAAGTCGCCCGGCTTGCCCGGACCGTTGGGCAGCTCGACCAGCGTCGGGTTCAGGTAGTCGCGCTCGTCGCGCAGGAATGCGAGCTGGTCCTCGTCGTAGGTGCGCACGTGGCCGCGCCCCTCGATCTGGCCGGCCAGCGTCAGCAGCGCGCGCGACTGGCCGATCAGGTCGAGCGCCATGTTGGTCAGCGCAATGTCCTCCTCGAGGATCGGCGCGTGGCCGCACCACTCCCCCAGGCGCTGGCCCGAGATCAGGCAGGTGTCCGCGAGCCGCAGCAGGTAGCGCACGGGCGGGGTCCAGTGGATCGTGATCGACGCGCTCATCACCGCCTCACATGTGGTTGACTTCGTCGGGCAGCTTGTAGAAGGTCGGGTGGCGGTAGACCTTGTCTTCCATCGGGTCGAAGAACATGTCCTTGTCGCCCGGGTCGCTGGCGACGATCTGGTCGCTGCGCACGACCCAGATGCTCGAGCCTTCCTGGCGGCGCGTGTAGACGTCGCGCGCCATCTGGATCGCCATCGCGGCGTCGGCCGCGTGCAGGCTGCCGCAGTGCTTGTGGTCCAGCCCGGCGCGCGTGCGCACGAAGACTTCCCACAGCGGCCATTCGGTGTTCGTCGTGCTCATCGTCGGCTCCCCTTCGCTCATGCGGCCTTGCGCTCGCGCGCGGCCTTCTTCGCGGCGTGGGCGAGTGCCGCCTCGCGCACCCACGCGCCGTCGTCCCAGGCCTTGACGCGGTCGGCCAGGCGCTCCTTGTTGCACGGGCCGTCGCCGCCGACGACGCGCCAGAACTCCGCCCAGTCGATGGCGCCGAAGTCCCAGTGGCCGCGCTCCTCGTTCCAGCGCAGGTCGGGGTCGGGCAGCGTGACGCCGAGCACCTGCGCCTGCGGCACGGTGGCATCGACGAACTTCTGCCGCAGGTCGTCGTTGCTGATGCGCTTGATGCCCCAGCGCATGCTCTGCGCGCTGTGCACGCTCTCGGCGTCGGGCGGACCGAACATCATCAGGCTCGGCCACCACCAGCGGTCGACGGCGTCCTGCACCATCGCGCGCTGCGCCTCGGTGCCGTCGCGCATCATCACGAGCAGCGCGTCGTAGCCCTGGCGCTGGTGGAAGCTCTCCTCGCGGCAGATGCGGATCATCGCCCGCGCGTACGGCGCGTAGCTGCAGCGGCACAGCGGCACCTGGTTCATGATCGCCGCGCCGTCGACGAGCCAGCCGATCACGCCGACGTCGGCCCAGGTCAGCGTCGGGTAGTTGAAGATGCTGCTGTACTTCGCCTTGCCGCTGTGCAGCGCGTCGAGCATCTGGTCGCGGCTCGTGCCCAGCGTCTCGGCGGCGGCGTAGAGGTACAGGCCGTGGCCGCCCTCGTCCTGGATCTTGGCGAGCAGGATCGCCTTGCGCTTGAGCGTCGGGGCGCGCGTGACCCAGTTGCCCTCGGGCAGCATGCCGACGATCTCGCTGTGCGCGTGCTGGCTGATCTGGCGCACCAGCGTCTTGCGGTAGTGCTCGGGCATCCAGTCCTTGGCCTCGATGAAGCCGCCGTCGTCGATGCGCGCGTCGAAGCGCTTCGTCAGTTCGGCCTCTTCGAGCGTCGTGACGGCCTTGGCCTTCTCGGCGCCTTCGACGTCCATCGCCTGCGTGTACATCCTTCGCTCCTTCAACGGGGCCGTTTGTCGATGACCCGGCGCGCCTTGCCGACGAGCGTGCGCTCGATCGACTCGGGGGCGCCGACGCTGACCGTCGTGCTGACGCCGATCAGGTTCTTGATGCGCTGCTGCAGTTCGTGCGCGATCGCGTCGCGCTCGGCGTTGGCGTGCTGCGGCAGCAGCTCGACGAGCACCTGCAGCTCGTCGAGGTGGCCCGAACGGGTGACGACGAGCTGGTACTGCCCCGACAGCGCGCCGTGCTGCAGCACGAGTTCCTCGATCTGCGTCGGGAACACGTTGACGCCGCGGATGATCAGCATGTCGTCGCTGCGCCCGACGATCTTGCCCATGCGGCGCATGCTGCGCGCGGTGGGCGGCAGCAGGCGCGTGAGGTCGCGCGTGCGGTAGCGGATCACCGGCAGCGCTTCCTTGGTCAGCGTCGTGAAGACGAGCTCGCCTTTCTCGCCTTCGGGCAGCACCTGCTTCGTTTCCGGGTCGATGATCTCCGGGTAGAAGTGGTCTTCCCAGACCGTCAGCCCGTCTTTGGTCTCGATGCACTCCTGCGCGACTCCGGGGCCGACGATCTCCGACAGCCCGTAGATGTCGATCGCGTCCATTCCGACTTTCGCCTCGATCGCCTGCCGCATCGCCGGCGTCCACGGCTCGGCGCCGAAGATGCCCACCTTCAGCGAAGTCGATTTCGGATCGATGCCCTGCCGCTCCATCTCCTCGGCGATCGCCAGCATGTACGACGGCGTCACCATGATGATGTCGGGCCTGAAGTCGACGATGAGCTGGACCTGCCGCTCGGTCATTCCGCCCGACATCGGGATCACCGTGCAGCCGAGTCTTTCGGCGCCGTAGTGCGCGCCGAGCCCGCCGGTGAAAAGCCCGTAGCCGTACGCGACGTGGACGATGTCGCCGGCGCGGCCGCCGGCGGCGCGGATCGAGCGCGCCATCACGGCCGCCCAGGTGTCGATGTCGCGCGCGGTGTAGCCGACCACGGTCGGCTTGCCGGTCGTTCCGCTCGAGGCGTGGATGCGGACGACTTTGTCGCGAGGCACCGCGAACATCCCGAACGGATAGTTGTCGCGCAGGTCGGCCTTGGTCGTGAACGGGAACTTCGCCAGATCCTCGAGCGACTTCAGGTCCGACGGCTTCACACCCGCCGCGTCGAACTTGCGGCGATAGTGCGGAACGTTGTCGTAGGCTTGCGCGAGCGTCCATTTGAGCCGCTCGAGCTGAAGCGCTCGCAGCTCGGCGCGGCTGGCGCGTTCGATCGGTTCGAGATCCTCGGGCGCGGGTCGTTTGACTGGCATGAGCGTCCCCTCTATAGGTCGACCACGTGTTTGCCTTTGAGCGTGTGCGAGCGGCCGCGCATCACCGCGACCGTCCTGCCGTGCTGGTTCGTCACCGCGACGTCGTAGACGCCGGTCGCGCCGCTGCGCGCGACCTCGCGCGCCTCGGCGACGAGCCGGTCGCCTTCGTGCGCCGACGCGATGAAATCGACGACGATGCCCGACGCGACCGTCAGCGCGTTGTAGCTGTTGCACGCGTACGCGAAGGCCGAATCGGCGAGCGCCGTGATGAAGCCGCCGTGACAGATCGCAAACCCGTTGAGCATGTCGCGGCGCACCGTCATCGTCAGCCGCGCATAGCCCGGACCGACCGCGTCGACCCGCATGCCGAGGCCCCTGGACGCGTGGTCCTTCGCGTACATGCCGTGGCGCACCGCTTCGGCGATCGCCTGCGCGTCCGGTCTGCCGTTGGCGTGCGTGTCGTTCATCCGTTGACTCGCGTCTACTCGCGGAAGCCGCGCTGCGTCCAGCCGCGCCGCTGGATCAGCACGGAAGTTCGATAGCGCTCCTCGCCGTAGTGATCGCGCAGATTGGCGAGCACGCGCGCGAAGTAGTCGAGCCCGACGGCTTCGGCCCACGCCATCGGCCCGCGCGGATAGTTGACGCCGTGGCGCATCGCGTCGTCGATCGCATCGGCCGTGCAGATGCCGTACGCGACCGCGTCCGACGCCTCGTTGACCAGCGCGGCGATGATGCGCAGGACGATGAGCCCCGCCGCGTCGTCGAGCCGCGAGCAGAAGAATCCCGCGCGGCCGAGCGTCGCGCATACGGTGCGGAAGGCGGCCACACCGCACTGGTCGGCCGGGGCGAGCCCGAGCCGCGGCGTCGTCGCGTAGTCGAGCGCGAGATCGAACAGCACGAGATGCCGGTGCCCTTCCTCGACGGCGCGGCGCGTCGCGGGCCGGCCGTCCGAGAGCATCAGCCGCGCCGGGCCGATCTCCAGCCAGCCCGCGGTCCCGGCCTGCCCCTGCACTCGCACCACGTCGATGCCTGCGGCCTCGAGCCGCGTCACGACCGGCGTGGCCAGACCGAGCGAACCGACGGCGACGATGCGCGAGGCCGGATCGGCGCCGCGCTCGACCTGCGGCTCGGGTCTGTGCGCGCCTTCGCGGTAGTCGTAGATGCCCTGCCCGCTCTTGCGGCCGAGCCGGCCGGCGCGGACGAGCTCGACCTGCGCCAGTGCAGGCGCATAGCGCCGGTCGCCGAAGGTCGCGTCGAAAACCGACTGAGTCACCGCCAGGTTGACGTCGTGGCCGATCAGGTCCATCAGCTCGAACGGCCCCATCGGGAATCCGCCGCAGTCGCGCACGATCGCGTCGAGCGTGGCCGGGTCGGCCACGTTTTCGGTGTACGCGCGCCACGCTTCCGCGTAAAAAGGCCGGGCGAGGCGGTTGACGATGAAGCCGGGGGTCGACCGCGCGAACACCGTGTGCTTGCCCCAGCGCTGCGCCGTCGCGGCGACCCGTTCGGCGATGCGCGGATCGGTCTGCACCCCGCTGACGATCTCGACGAGCTTCATCCGCGGCGCCGGGTTGAAGAAGTGCATTCCGACCAGCCGCTGCGGACGCGCGAGCCCCGAGCCGATCGCGGTGATCGACAGCGACGACGTGTTGGTCGCGAGCACCGCGTCGGGTCCGACGATTTCCTCGAGCGTGCGGAACAGCTTGCGCTTGACCTCGAGGTCCTCGACGATCGCCTCGATCACCAGCGCACAGTCGGCCAGCTCCGCGACCGCGGCCGCCGGCACGACTCGCGCGAGCGTTCGCTCGCACTCGTCCGAATCGAGCCTGCCCCTGGCGACGAGTGCGCGCAGGTCGTGTTCGATCGCGGCGCGGGCACGCTCGACCGCCCGGGCGTCGGCGTCGAAGAGCCGCACGCGATGGCCGGCACGCGCGGCCACCTGCGCGATGCCCGCGCCCATCGTGCCGGCGCCGATCACGCCGACGGTCGCGCCGGCGGGCAATGCGGCTTCGCTCAAGTTCATTCTCCGGTGAACTTCGGCGCGCGCTTTTCCATGAAGGCGGCGACGCCTTCACGGTAATCGCGCGAGCGACCCAGCTCGCGCTGGAAATCGCGCTCGAGATCGAGGCTCGCCTCGAGCGTGAGCCCCGTGGCTGCGCGGATCGCCTGCTTGGTGCGCGCGTAACCTCGCGTCGGTCCCGCCGCGAGCTGCTCGGCGACCGCCCGCACGGTCGGCGCGAGCTCCGCGTCGTCGACGCACTTCCAGATCAGTCCCCAGGCCTCGGCCTGCTCCGCGCTCAGTTTGTCGCCGAGCAGCGCCAGCCCCATCGCGCGTGCCGAGCCCACCAGCCGCGGCAGGATCCACGTGCCGCCGCTGTCCGGCACCAGCCCGATCTTCGCGAACGACTGGATGAAGCTCGCCGACCGCGCCGCGTAGACGAGGTCGCAGGCGAGCGCGATGTTCGCGCCCGCGCCGGCCGCCACACCGTTGACCGCGGCGATGACCGGCATCGGTAGATGGTGCAGCGCAAGCACCAGCGGCTTGTAGTGGTTCTCGATCGATTCGCCGAGGTCGAGCGGCGCATCGCCCGGAGCGACCGCGCGGTCCGACAGGTCCTGCCCCGCGCAGAAGCCGCGGCCCGCGCCGGTCAGCACGACGCAGCGCACCGTGCGGTCGGCGCGGATCGCGTCGAGCGCGGCGCGCACTTCGCCGTGCATCGCGACGGTGAAACTGTTCAGCCGCTCGGGCCGATTGAGGGTCAGTGTGGCCACGCCACGGCTTGCTTCCAGCCGGATCGTCTCGTACGCCATGAGTCTCCTTGCGGCGCGGTGCGCTGCCGCACCCGTTGCGGCCGGCGCTTTCGTCCGCCGACCGGGCCGATTCGTTGACCGGCCGTTCGGTTAATCGTAATTTGTGCCACCATTCCCGGCACGCCCAGCGGCCCGGTCGAAGGCCGACGGTGTACCGCGCACACGACGAACCTGTTTCGAGGAGACCTCCCAGTGACGCACCCATTGCTCGAAAAGCATCGCGCCGTGCTCGACGGCGCACTCGCCGCGATCGCCCGGCGCGGGTTCTGGAGCCCGTATCCGGAGCAGCCGAGCCCGAAGAACTACGGAGACAACGCCCAGGACGCCGGCAAGCAGGCCGTCCATGCGCTGTTCGGCAAGCGCTTCGAACTCGACCAGCCCGGC
>CALIDR010000261.1 GCA_938022295.1 uncultured Burkholderiaceae bacterium | reverse complement strand
ACGGGCGCGAGTAGCGCAGGGCAGCCAGCGCGCAGCGCTGGCCGCCGAGGTGAAGCGCCGCCGCCCGCGCGCACGGCGCTTTGCCGCGCCAACCTACGCAGGCCACTCAAAGCGAACGGTCAATGTCGGCAGAGGGCCGTTTCCCGCCGCACCCCGGGCAAACCGTCCCCGCGCAGCCGGTGGGTGGTCATTCGCGCGCGACGTCGACCCGCGCCGCGAGCGCCGGCGGCAGCGGCGCTTCGAGCAGCCACGCGGCGGCGAGCAGCGTCGCCGCGGCGGTGTCCGACGCAGCGAGATCGGGGTCGGCAGCCCACGCGGCGACCCACTCGCGCACCGGCAACGGCCGCTGCAGCCCCGCGACCCGCTGCAGCCGCGCGAACGCTCGCCACGCGCGAGGCGGGCGCAGCGGTGGCAGCGGCCGGTCGAGCACCCGGAGCGCGTGGCGCGCGCGCCGGGCCCAGGCGTCGGCGGCGCGGCTGTCGACACCGAGCGCGTCGGCGAGCACCGCGGTGGCGACGACGAGGTCGTCGGCCCGGTCGGCCAGCGCGTTGCGGGCGCCGGGCGCGGCAAAGCCGAGCGCGACGCCGCGCACCCGCTTTCGCAGCAGCAGCCAGCGCAGTGCGGCAGCAGGCGTCGTCGCGGCGGCCTTCGTTTCGCCGAGCAGCGCCTGCCGCGCCGCCGCCGGCCAGCCGGCAGCGCGCCGCGCGAGCCGGTCGAGGGTTGCCAGCCGTGCCGTCGGCGCAAGGGCGTCGAGATCGGCGCGCATCGCCGCCACCCGCGGCGCGGCCAGGGCCTGCCACGGCGCCGCGTCGTCTGCGGCCGGCGGGCGCAGCAGCGCCAGCAGCGCCGCGCGGATTTCGCCAGGACCTTGCCAGAGCGCGATGCGCTGCAGCGCCTCGGCCTCGCGGGTCTGGCGCTGGACTGCGGGTGGCGCGAGGCCGCAGCGTTGCAGCGGGTCGTGCCGTGCGGCTTCCGGCGCGACCGCGGTCGGCCGCCGCGCGGCCGCGGTCGGTGCGAGCGCTGCGATCGGCAGCGCCGGCTCGACGTCCGACGGCGGCGGCAGCGCATCGGCGCGCAGCTCCGGCATCGGCCGCCCGTAGAGCCGCCGGATGCGCTCGGCCAGCGGCGGGTGCGTGGCCCACCAGGCGCCGAGCGACGACGAGACGAGGAACAGGTGCGCCAGCGTGCCCGTGCATGCGGCGAGACGATCGCCGCGCGTGCGCTGCTGCTCGGCGATCTTGCGCAACGCGCCGCCGAGCCCGGCGACCTGACGCGTGTACTTGACGGCCGACGCGTCGGCCAGGAACTCGCGCTGGCGCGACACGGCGGCCTGCAGCCCCCGGCCCGCGAGCCAGCCGAGCGCGCCGACGGCCATCAGCGCGACGCCGAACAGCACGCCGACGTGCCGGCGGCCGCGCGCGTCGGGCGCGGTCAGGCCGCGGCCGAGGTCGAACAGCAGCCGCAGGCCCCACACCATGCCGATCAGCCGCATGTTCAGCGCCGTGTCGCCGTGCACGAGGTGGCTGATCTCGTGGCCGACGACGCCTTGCAGCTCGGCGCGGTCGAGCCGCTCCAGCGCGCCGCGGGTGACCGCGACGACCGCGTCGTCGGCGGTCCAGCCGGCGGCGAAGGCGTTGATCGCGTCCTCGCGCGGCAGCACCCACGCCGCCGGCGGCTTCGTGTTGGCGGCGATCGCCATCTCGGCGACGACGTTGACGAGGCGCCGCTCGAGCGGATCGGTGGCGCCTGCCTCGCGCGCGCCGGCCAGGCGCGCGACGTGGGCGCCGCCTTCGCGCAGGCGCATCGACTCGACGGCGCAGCCGCCGAGCACGTACAGCAGCACGAGCGCGGTGTTGGTCTCGAAGAACCAGCGCGGCAGCCCCTGGCTCCACGGCACGGTGAGCCGGTACGCCCCCAGCAGCGCGACGTTGACGACGACGACGAGCCCGACGACGACGAGCGCGAACAGCGCGACGAGCCGCCGCGTGCCGGCCTGCGCGGCTTCCTGGTGCCGCCGGAAGCGCATCGTGCCGGCGCCGGGCGGCGGCCTCAGAACTGCACCCGCGGCGCGCGCCGCTGCTCGTCGCTCGTCGTCGCCTCGAGCATCGCCGCCGGCCGGAAGCCGGTCAGCCGCGCGACGATCGCCGACGGGAAGTGCTGCGCGGCGTTGTTGTGGTCGAGCACGGCGTCGTTGAACGCCTGGCGCGCGAACGCGACGCGATTCTCGGTGTGCGTGAGCTCCTCGCTGAGCTCGCGCATCGTCCGGTCGGCCTTCAGCTCGGGGTAGGCCTCGACGACGGCCATCAGCCGCGCGAGCGCCCCGCCGAGCACGCCGTCGGCGGCGGCCAGCGCGCCGATCAGGCTGCCGTCGGCGGGCGCCTGCTTGGCGCGGTCGACCGCCGCGCGCGCCGTGTTGCGCGCCTGGGCGACGGCTTCCAGCGTCTCGCGCTCGTGCTGCAGGTACTTCCTGGCGACCTCGACGAGGTTGGGCACGAGGTCGTAGCGGCGCCGCAGCTGCACGTCGATCTGCGCGAACGCGTTGCCGATCTCGTTGCGCAGCCGCACCAGCCGGTTGTAGACCCGCACCGCCCA
>CALIDR010000260.1 GCA_938022295.1 uncultured Burkholderiaceae bacterium | reverse complement strand
CGAGGTCGACGCCGGCCATCCGGAAGCGCTCCAGGTGCCGCCGCAGCCGGCGTTCGAACGGGGCGTTGACGGGCCCGCCGCCGACGCGGTCGGCGGTGACGAACGCGGTGTGCCAGCTGCCGGTCCAGCGCAGCGTCGCCGCCGCGCGCTGCACGTCGGCCACGCGCTCGGCCGCGGCCGCATAGTCGGCGGCGGTGACGGCGCGCTCCTGCGTGCGAAACGCCTGCGGCGCGTCGCGCCGGGCCGCTTCGACGTCCTCCGCATCGACGCCGCCGGTGGCCGCCAGCGGGTTGGCCACCGCCGCGAACGCGCCGGCGTCGGCCGACACGAGGTGTGCGATCGCCTGCGCGCCGACGTTGCCCGCGCTGCCGCCGCCGACGCGATAGGTGGCGACGAACGACGTGCCCGCAGCGGGGCGACGGCCGTGCACGCCGTCGCCGAAGCGCAGGTGGGCGCGACGGCGGTCGTCGACCTCGACGACGAACTCGGATGCGCCGGGGCCGCTGGCCAGCAGGTCGCGCCGCGCGGTCCACCGTTCGGTGACGGTGCCCAGTCTCGACTCGAGGGTCACGCACGGTCGCGCGTCGCGCGGGTCGAGGGCGACGAGCCGCGCCGCGCTTGCCCAGTCGTCGCTCGAGGCCGGCACGGCCAGCAGTGCCACCAGGTCGTGGCCGAACGCGAGCGGCGCCGCGCGCAGCGTCGGCGCGAAGCGCGGCGGGATCGGCACCGGCGGTGGCGGTTCGCACGACGGCGGCGCGTCGGCCGGCGGCGCGGCGTACAGGGCCGGCGGCGGCACGACCCACCGCGGGTCGGACCGGTCGGCGTTGTCGACCACCGTGCGCCCGTGGTCGGCGAGCACCAGGTTGCCGAGCGCGACGGCGACCGCGCGCCCCGGAACGCCGCGCGAGGTCAGGCACAGCGCGAACGGCAGCGCGTCGCCGGCCGACCAGACGATCCGCGTCACCGGCAGCGGCGCGTCCAGCGGCACGGCGTCGAACAACCGGCCCGACGGGTCGACGTCCGGCGTGACTTCGGTCAGCCGTACCAGGTGGCGGTGCGAGCGGTCGGCGTCGTCGTCGAAGCCGGTCGTCGGGCTCGTGACCTCGACGAATGCGAGCACGGCGCCGGGCACGAGGCGCGGATGGTGCCCGCGCAGCGTGGCCGACACCGTGCCGGCCGGCAGGCAGCAGTTCACATCGCCCCAGGTGTAGAACTCGAACGAGTTCAGGTCGGCGTGCAGCGTCTCGTCGCGCGCCGTCTCGAACACCAGGGCGCCGGCTTCGAGCGCCTCGTGCAGCGCGCGGCTGTCCGGGGCGAGCACGGGCGGCAGACCGGGCACGCGCGTCAGCAGCGGCGTGCCGCGCGGCAGCGGCACGTCGTTGCCGCGCACTTCGACGCGCACCCACGCGGCCGCGCTGCAACCCTCGTGCAGGTGGTAGTCGACCAGCCGCGCATGGCGGCGCACCGAGATGCGCCTTCGCGCCGTGCCGAGATAGGCTTCGCTGGCGATCGCGTCGAGCCGGTAGCCGAGGTTGTCGGCCGCGTAGGCGAGCAGCTCGACGAGGGTGATGCCGACGTCGGCGGCCGACCGCTCGGTCCACCCCGGCACGGTGAGCGCGAGGCGGTCGAGCATCAGCCGGCGGAACGACTCGTAGTCGCGCGCCAGATAGTCGATCCCGGGCGGCGCCGGCGGTGCCGGCGGGCAGGTGGGGGTGGCGGCGCAGTCGTACGGCGTCGGGCACTCGACCTTGAAGCCGAAGCCGATGCGCGCCAGAAGCGGGTCGAAGCCCGGCGGCGGCTCGTCGCTGCCGGCACCGGCGACGAGCCGCAGCTCGTAGCGCGAGAAGTCGCCCGCCGCCGCGGTGCGCACGACGAGCGTGCGCTCGGGGGCGTCGACGCCGTCGACGAGCGCGGGCGGCTCGCCGGCCGGCAGCGCGTCGGCCAGCGCGACCCATTCGACGCCGACCTCGCGGATGCGTTCGCCGCCGGCGATGCGGACGTGGTCGACGCCGAGGATCAGCGCGCCACCGGCGTCGACGATCGAGGCGTCGCGCCGCAGCAGGCGCACGAACAGCGTGCGCTGGCGCAGCGCGGGCAGCGGCTCGGCGCGGTCGCGGACCTCGACGAACTCGATCGCGTTGGCGCTGCCGAACGCGCGCAGCAGCTGCAGCCGGCGCACGTCGCAGCAGTGCTGGCGCGGGTCCGTCATCGCTCGGCTCCGGGGGCGGCCAGCCGCAGCGTGGCGGCGCTGCCGTCGTCGAGCCGCGTGTAGGCCACGGTGACGAGAAGCCGCGCGTCCAGCGGCTCGACCGTCACCGCCTCGACCGCGATCAGGTGCGACAGGTGCTGCTGCAGCGCCGCCTGCGCCAGCACCTGCGCCGTCGCCGCCAGCTGCACGCTGTTGGGCTCGAACACCAGCGCGCCGAGCCCGGCGCCGAACGTCGGCCGCATCGGGCGCTCGCCCGGGGCGGTGAACAGCACCTGCTCGATCAGGTCGCGCACGTGGTCCTCGGCCGTCGTGCGCGCGGTGCGCCCGGTGCCGTCGACGCGGTACGGGAAGTCCGGCCCGGCCATCGCCTTTCCGGCCCCGTCAGGTGGCGAGCACGCGCGTCTGCGCGGCCACCGGTTGCAGCGGCTGCCCCGATGGCGCGCACACAGCCTGCCCGGCGAAGGTCAGCAGCGGCGCCCCGCCGGCCAGCACGCGCACCGCGCCGGCCACCCACTGCGCGGTAACGCAGGGCGGCGCCGAGCTGCCGGTGAGCGAGCAGCCGGCGACGACGTAGGGCGACGCCAGCGTCGCCACCGGCTGGCCCGACACCGTGACGCGCGCGAACGGCGCCACCGGCGTGGCCTGGCCGGCGTGCAGGCACAGCACGCTGGCGCCGACGTGGAGCACGGGAGCCGGCATCAGAGCACCGTCAGCGCGCCGAGGTTGACGTCCACCGTCGGGCCGGTCATGTTGATGACCGCTCCCTTGCCGTTGGAGATCACGATGCCGACGTCGGACACCGAGATCATCGCCCCGGTCGTGGTCTGGATCAGGATGCCGCCGGTGGGGCCCGGCACGTCGCTGATCGTGATGCCGTTCTTGAGCGTCGTCTGGATCGTGAGTCCCGGCACCAGCGGCGGCACGGCCTTGGCCATCGCCGGCGTCTCGGCGGCGCTGCCCCAGTAGCCGCCGACCCAGATCGGGTAGTCGGGGTCGCCGCGCTCGAACTCGACCCACACCCCGGCGCCCACCGGCGGCACCATGAACATGCCGGTGTTGACGCCGGCCCACGGCACGCAGGGCATCGCCCAGCTCGCCGGGATGGCCGACAGGTCGGGCACGATCACCTGCACGCGCCCGATTTGCAGCGGGTCGACGTTGTTGACGACGACGCCGCGGTGCTTGCCGAGGAACGGGCCGGTGCTCACCGGGCCCTCCGCTCGCCCGCGACCCGGGGCGACGACGCGCGCTTCACACCGGCACCTTCGGCAGCGTCGAGACGAGGGCGTTGCGCGCCAGCGAGAAGCTCTGGCGGTACGAGCCGCGCTCGAACTGGTGCGTCACACGCTTGACGTAGTACAGGCCGTCGAACGGCAGCCCGGCGCCGCGCACGCCGACGAGCCGGCGCGAGCGCAGCACGCGCCCGTAGCGCAGCGCGTCGAGCGTGCCCTGGCCGAACACCGCGTCGCCGTGCTGCGCCGCGAAGGCCATGCCGCGCATCAGCGCCTCGGGGGCCGACAGGTGCGCGGTGTCGGCGAGCTGCTCGACCTTCGGCGTCAGCGGCGGAATCGCCCCCAGCGGCGGCGTCAGCGGCGTGACGTCCGGGATCGGCACCGGCACCGGCGCCTTGCTGGTGCTCTCCTGGAAGAACACGATCGGCATCCTCTTGCGCTCGCGGTCGAACTGGAAGTGCAGGCTCTCGACGTTGGTGGCGGCGTCCATGGCGACTGTCAGCGCCGGCTGCGGCTCGCCGACGCGGATCTCGGGGCCCCAGTACGCCTTGCTCGTGCCCACCGCCGGGCCGGGCTCGAGGTAGAACACGTGGCCGACGTCGGCGGCCAGGCGACGGATGTAGTCGAGGTCGCTGCCGCGCTGGGTCGGGATGCGCTGCACCGGCAGCGGCGGGACGTCGGCCAGCGACGGGATCACGACCGGGATCACGCCCAGCGGCGCGTACTTGGCGAGCATCGTCAGCACGCGCAGCGACGGCGGCATGGCCGGGAACGGCAGCCCGGGCAGTTCGACGACCGCCATCAGCGCCGACAGGTCCTTGCCCTTGACGACGAGCTGGGCGACGCCCCCTTCGCCGGGCAGCGTCTCGACGTGGGTGGCCATGCCGTCGATCAGCGGCTCGGTGCGGCCGTTGAGCGTCACCGTGAGCGTCACGCGCATCAGCGGCACGCCGCCACCGCCGCCGCTGACGAGGAACACGGTGCGCAGCGGCGATCGCGGCGGCAGGTCGAGCGTGATCTCGAAGCCGCTCTGCGCGTCGCCCGAGCCCTCCTCGACCTTCACCCGCGTGATCGCGTGCAGCAGTTCGGCCGGCGCCGCGACCGGCACCGGGCCGTAGAACACGCCGAGCCGCACGCCGCCCATCGTCACAGCGCCTGCGGCGGCTCGGGGATGCGCACGCGCTCGCCGAGGGTGTCGGTGAGCTCGAACAGGTCGATCACCGCGTTCGCGTCGCCGATGCGCCACTGCAGCAGCGGCTGCTGGTACGCCGCGTGGGCGAGCAGGTCGGGGCGGTCGCCGCCGCGCACGACGTGCATCGCGGCCGTCGCGATCTGCCCCGGCGCGGGCACGAAGCGGCGCCGGCCGTAGGCGACGACCGAGCCGTCGGGCCGCACGTGCGTGGCCAGCGGCACGCCGCGGTAGCGGCTCGCCTCGCCGTAGGGCGAGGCGGGGATCGCGCCGGCGTCGATCAGCGCCTGGAGCGGGTCGATGCTCATGGCAGTCCCGTGACGCCGAACGTCGCCAGCGCGGCCCCGCCGGCGCGGGAGGCGAGCGCCTCGCGCGCGCGCAGGTGGCCGAGGAAGATGCGCCCGCCGGCGTGGGCGAAGCCGAGGTCGTCGGTCGACATCACGCGCAGGCCGAGCGAGACCCTGGCGCGCAGCGGGTTCAGCGCCGGGTCGAACGCTTCCTCGGTGATCGTGAACTCGGTGACGCGCACCGGCACCACGCGCTGCCGGCTCCAGACGAACAGCACCAGTGGCGCCTCGGGAGCGACGATCTCGAGCTGGCCCGACGCCGCGCGGGCTTCGTGCGCGAGCAGGTCGGCGACGCTCGGGTGGACGAGCGACTCGAGCGCGGCGAGCTGCGGCGCGATGCCGTAGGCGACGGCGTCGGGGTGGCGGTCGGGAAACTGCAGCTGGTCGGCGGCGTCGATCTCGGCGTCGAGGCGGATCGACTCGACCGCCGGGCCCTTCAGCCGGAACGGCTGCGCGCGCTCGCCGCCGCCGTCGCCGCCCGCGCCCTGCACCTGGAAGCTGCGCGTCAGGGTGTCGGGGTTGTACTGCAGCGCGATCAGCCGCCGCACAGGGCCGCCGCCGGGGGCGAGGATCGCGAGGCCGCCCTTGACCAGGCGCGGCGAGGAGGTGAGGCTCATGGCGTGTCCGGCGTGCCTCGTCGCGGCATCGGGGCACGGCCGGCGTCGGGGCAGTGCCAGCGGAGGACATCGCCGCGCGGCGACGCACACGGGCCGCGGGGGCGCGATCGGCCACCCGCATGCGGCGTCGAGGGCCTGCCGCCGATCGCCCGGCCAGGCCCTCGCGCCATGCCTTCGCGCCGTACGCGCGGTTGACCGCCGGGATCGGCCATGGACCTCCGGCTCACGGCGCGCCCCCTTCGCCGCGCCGCTGCCGCGACCCGGGTGCGCCGACGCGCTGGCGCACCAGCGCGATGTACGGCTCGGCCATCGACAGCGTCTCGTAGTCGCGCAGCTTCTGGTCGCTGCCTTCGGGGTAGCGGTCCTCGCGCGTGCGCCGCAGCGCCTCGTTCCAGTCGCCGATGCACTCGGCCTGCTGCTCGGCGTTCCACTGCTCCCACGGCAGGCGCATGCGTGCGCACGCGCGCCACTCGTAGGCCACGTTGCGACTCAGGCCGCGGCTGGCGGCCACCGCCTGCGGGATCAGGCTCGACGGGATGTAGCTCAGGCCGCCGTTCTGGTGCTGCCAGACGTGCCCCATCTCGTGGGCGAGCGTCAGCCACCCGTGCGGCGAGAGGTCCATCGTGTCGCCGACGAAGTGGCCCGCCTGCAGGTTGATCGTGTTGCCGGTCGTGCGCGGTGCGCCGGCGGCCAGCGCGGTGTCGCGCACGATCACGACCGGCGCGAAGTCGACGCTGTCGTGGAAGATCTCGCGCAGGTACGCCTGCTCGGCCGCGGTCAGCGAACGCTGCCGGCGGGAGGCGACGTCGCCGAGCAGTGCGCCGCCGACCGCGCCGCCGAGCGCGCCGACGACGGCCCCGAGCGCGGCGCCCGCCGGCCCGAGCAGCGAACCGAGCAGCCCGAGGCCCACGCCGCCGAGGACGCCGCCGACGCCGCCGCCGACCAGGGCGCCGGCCAGCGAACGCTGCACGCGCAGGCCGCCGCCCGCGGCCACGGCCCCGCCCTGCCCGGCCGCCACCGCGCCGGCCTCGCGTTCGGCAGCGCTCGCGGCCGGCTCGATCGCGAGCGCACCGCCGGCGTAGGCGCCCAGACCCTGCTGCAGCGCGTGCGTCGCCTCGTGGGCCAGCAACGCGTCGCCGCGCGCGGTGCCGGGGGCGAACGCGCCGGGCGCGAACACGATGTCGCGGCCGACGGTGTACGCTTCGGCGCCGAGGGCGAGCGCGCTCGCGCCCGCCCGCTCGTCGGTGTGCAGCCGCAGCTCGGCGAAGTCGCGCCCGAATCGGTGCGCGAGCATCCGCCGGGCGGCCGGCGGCGGCTCGCGGCCCGGCGAGCGGATCGCGTCGGGCACCGTCGGCGGTCGGCGTTCGAGCAGGTGCGTCATGGCAGCCTCGCCCGGGTGGCCGCCGCCACGGCGTCGGCGATGCGTTCGGCCACCGTCGCCCGCCCGGTCAGGGACGGCGCGCCGTCGCGAAGGCGCGCCGCGATCGCGCCGGGCAGCTCGCGGGCGAGCGAAGCCGCGAGCGCCGCCCGGTCGCCGGGCGCGGCCGCTTCGACGACGACGCGCCCGATGCGCAGCCGCCACTCGCGCGCGCGAGGCCGGTTCACGCGGCACCTCCGTTCCAGGGTCGCTCGAGCTTGGCGAACTCGGCCTGCACCGCGGCCACGAGCAGTTCGTGGTCGATCGGCCGCTGCCACCGCGCGGCGGCGAACGCGGCCTGCATCGCCGCGCTGCGGATGTGGCCGCCGGACAGCGGCGCGCGGGCCAGCGCGCGGTAGTCGATCTCGCCGCGCGGCGCGGCCGCTGGCAGCTGGCGCCGCCACAGCTGCTCGCGCATCGCCTCGTCCGGGAACGGGAACTGCACGACGAAGCGGATGCGGCGCAGGAAGGCGCGGTCGAGCGCCGACTTCAGGTTGGTCGTCAGGATCGCCAGCCCGCGGTAGGCCTCGATGCGCTGCAGCAGGTAGGCGATCTCGATGTTGGCGTAGCGGTCGTGGCTGTCGCGGACCTCGCTGCGCTTGCCGAACAGCGCGTCGGCCTCGTCGAACAGCAGCACGGCGCCGCTCGCCTGCGCGGCGTCGAACAGGCGGGCCAGGTTCTTCTCGGTTTCGCCGATGTATTTGCTGACGGTGGCGGCGAGGTCGATCCGGTACAGGTCGAGCCCGGCGTGGTTCGCCACCGCCTCGGCGGCCATCGTCTTGCCGGTGCCCGACTCGCCGGCGAACAGCGCCGCGATGCCCAGCCCGCGCCCGCCGCCGCGGCCGAACCCCCAGTCGTCGTAGACGGTGTGGCGGTGCTCGAGTTGGGCGGCCAGCGCGCGCAGCTGCTCGGCCTGCGCCGGCGGCAGCACGAGGTCGTCGAACGACGTGTCGGCCTCGAGGCGCTGCGCGAGTGCATCGAGCCCGCCGCGGGCGGCTTCGCGCAGCCGCCGGCGCACGGCGGCGGTCCAGCGCGGCGTGCCCGGCTCGGCGTCGACGGCGGCGGTGGCCTGCGT
>CALIDR010000259.1 GCA_938022295.1 uncultured Burkholderiaceae bacterium | reverse complement strand
CCCACTGCGACGGGTACTGGTCCTTGGCCTCGAACACCATGCGCACCGCGCGCTCGACGACCTCCGGGGAAAACTTCGGGGACTTCCTCATGATGGCTCCATCTTCTCAAACGAAGGAGCCTCCTCAATTCCCGGGGCGGTCCACCCTTATGTCGTTGACACCATTGACATCGTGGCGGTTGACGGCGATGAGGCTGGGCTGGCGTTCAGGCGCCGTAATGCGGGCTCGTTCCCGGTGTCGCTGGTCAGCCTTTGCTCGCCGCCCATCGAGTTGCCGGGCCCGTTAACTGTCACTCCGGTACTCAAGAGTGGCATGATTGGCTCGCTGAATCTGTCGTTCCCGGTTCGCGTGAGCGTCTCCGGCAACTACCAGATCTCGTTCAAGCTCATTGGCGCGGGCGGCGAGGACCTTGGCCTGATAAACGCCTCGCGCTCGCTGAACATCGGCACGAACACGATCACGGCCAACGTCGCCACGCCGGCGTTCCTGACCAGCGACGGCCCGTACCAGGGCATCTCGCTGCTTGTCTTCGGCGGTGGGAACTCGGCTCGCCTAGACCTCTTAGGCATGACACCAGCCTTCTCGCGCTGGCAGTTTTATCCACGCGTCACAGGCGACCTGAACGGCGACGGGGCTGTCGATGCGGCGGATAACTCGTTGATGACGACGTTCCGCGGACAACGCGCGCTGGCGCCGGGGGACCGACGGGACCTGAACCGCGACGGCATCATCGATCTGCGCGATGCCCGAGAATTGCAGCGGCTGTCCTGTACGGTGAGCACCTGCCAAGTTAATCCCTGATGGCGTGACGCAAGTGGCACCGCCGCCCAGCCTCGCCCCGGCGGCCGCACGGGGCTGAATCTGTGAGCAAGGCGCCTTGGCTAGTAGCCGCGGCAACGAGCGCGTATCTGGTGCTTAGCGTCAGCGCTTTGCGCCTGTTCGAGCGTGGCATCCCGTCTTGGCTAGAAGGTGTATTGTCGCTGCTGGCCGTCCCGGCCTTCGCTCTACTCACGGTCTGGAACCCTCTTCTACGCCGGCTCGGGCTGACGCGTGGCGAGTGGGTAGTCGCACCTTCTCCGCTAGCCTTCGCCCTGCTGGTCATCCTCTACGCGACGGTTGCCTTCGCGCTGACGTGGGTCGTCGTTCGCTTGCTGCAGCGCTAAGCGCCGGCCGGGGCCCGTCCAGGGCGCAGGTGATGCGGTGATACATCGACACCTGATCCAAAGCCTGAAGAAGCCAAGGCCCGACGCCGTGCGCAGCTGTGTTTGGGGCAGGCAATGTCAGGCCTTGCGGCGCGGCGCGCTCTTCTTCGCCGCGACCTTGCTGTTGTTCGACTTGGTCGCCGTGTTGCCCTTGCGCGCCGCGGCGGCATCGGCGGCGTGCTTCTCGGCCTCGCCCCGGCCGAGCAGGTCGTCCAGGTTCTTCAGGATCTGCGTCTCGATCGTCTTGCTGAACGCGCCGAGCAGGAAGCCGAGCTTGGCCTGCAGGTCGAAGTGGTCGGGGGCGACGATCAGCTGACCGTGTACGCCGCTGCGCGTGAACTCGACGGTGTCGCCGAACTCGCCTTCGATCACGGTGCACGCCATGCCGAACTTCTGCTCGGCCTCCTCGGCCCAGCGCCAGGCGATCTCGCGCGCCTTCGCCAGGCCCAGGTCGTGCTCGCGGTGGATGCGGATCTCGGACACGTCGTGATTCCCCTCAATGCTCGGCGCGCAGTGTCGCGTGCCGCTCTTCCCTGGGCAAGCGCGCCAGCGCGCGCACCCGGTCGTAGAAGCAGTCGAAGTCGCCGCCGCACGCGGCGAACAGGCGCTCGAACCCCGGCACGAGATCGGTGTACGCCGCCTGCACGCCGAGCGCGGCATTGTTCGCGCGTTCGACCCACGCATCGTAGCCGGCGAAGCCGTCCCACGCCTCGCGCCTGAGCCGCTCGTGCTCGGCGCGCAGACGCGCCATCGCCTGCGCCTTGGCGGCGCGCTTGGCGTCGGCGGAGCCGTCGCCGGCGTAGATCGCCTCGAGCTCGCGCCGCGCGGCGAGCGTCAGCGCGCGGAAGTCGCGCCGGCGGGCGTCGAAGCGCGCGTATTCGTCCCGCGCGGCGGCGCCGGCGCGGGTGTCGAGCCAGCGCCGGCCGCCGATGCGCTCGACGGCGGTGGCGAACGACTCGTTGAACGTCGTGTCGCCCTTCACGTAGACGACCTGGTGCGCGAGCTCGTGGAAGATCAGCCGTGCCAGCTCGCCCTCGGGCCAGTGGATGAACGTCGAGAGCAGCGGGTCGCCGCCCGCCCACTCCAGCTTGCCGAGCGTCGAGTACGCCGGCACCGGGTAGACGGCGACTTCCCAGCCTTCGTCTCGCAGCTGGGCCGCGAGCGCGTCGGCCGCCGCGCGGTCGTAGTAGCCGCGGTAGCCGACGCAGCCGACGACCGGAAAGCACCAGTTCTTCAGTTCGAGCGACAGCTCGGGCGCGGCGACGACGTTCCACACTGCGGCCGGGCGCGCCAGGTCGGCGTAGCGGCGGTAGCTCGCGCCGTCGGGCAGGCGCAGCTCGGCGACCGCGAATTCGCGGATGCGCTGGCTGAGCTCGAGCCGCGCGCGCAGCGCCGCGGGGGTTGCGTCGTCGGCGAGCCACGCCGGCACCGGCCGCGCGCGCTGCATCAGATCCAGGTGCCCGCCGACCGACTGCGCGAGGTAGCCGGCCCCGCCGCTGCAGCCGGCGGCCAGGCACGCCGCGGCGACCGCGAGCGCCGCGGTGCCGACCAGCCCGAGCGCCGCCACCGCCGCGACCTTCGCCGCGCGCTTCACGCCGCGGCGGAGCGGACGTCGCGCGCCGCAGCCTCCCGCTCGACCTCGACCAGGCAGTCGTAGAACGTCGGCGCACGGCCGAGGTCGGTCAGCCGCTGGCTCGTCAGCTCGTTGACGTTGGTGCCGTCGACGCCGAACTTGCGCCACCAGATGCCGAGCCCGACGATCACGCCGGGGCGCGCACGCGTCGTCACGTCGGCGCGGCAGCGGTGGACGCCGCGGTCGTTGAACACGCGCACCGTGTCGCCGCCGGCGATGCCGCGCGGCGCGGCGTCGTCGGGGTGGATCTCGAGCGTCGGCTCGCCCTCGATCGCGCGCAGGCTGGCGACGTTGACGAACGTCGAGTTCAGGAAGTGGCGCGCCGGCGGCGAGATCATCGCCAGCGGATACCGGGCCGCCAGCGCCGGGTCGGTCTCGGCACACTCGCGGTTCGGCACGAAATCGGGCACGCCGAGCCCGGGCGCGTCGACGACAGCCTTGCCGCCCGGGGTCGGGAAGCCCCCTTCGGCGAACGGCGCCTCGGGCAGCGGCAGGCTCGCCCAGCCGCGCTCGCGCAGCGTGGCCAGGTCGACGCCCTTGAGCGCCTGGCGCAGCAGCGCCTCGTCGTCGTCGGCGAAACACGGGTCGTCGAAGCCCATGCGCGCCGCGAGCTCGCAGAAGATCTGCGTGTTCGGCTTGGCCTCGCCGAGCGGCGCGATCGCCGGCTCGTTGAGCAGCACGTCGGTGTGGCCGTAGCTCGTGTGCACGTCCAGGTGCTCGAGCTGCGTCGTGGCCGGCAGCACGACGTCGGCGAAGTCGGCGGTGTCGGTGCGGAACTGCTCCAGCACGACGGTGAAGAGGTCCTCGCGCGCGAAGCCGGCGACGACCCGGCGCGAATCGGGCGCCACCGCCACCGGATTGCTGTTATAGACGACGAGCGCCTCGATGCGCGGGCCGAACGCACCGCCGCCGGGGTGCAGCAGGGCGTCGCCGATCGTGCTCATGTTGACGACGCGCGGGCGGCGGCCGTCCAGCAGGTCGGGGCGCTGCAGCGCGGCGTCGTCGCGGAACGGCGCAGCCCAGCCCGAGCTCGACAGCAGCAGGCCGCCCGCCGGGTCGCGCCAGGCGCCGACGAGGCACGGCAGCAGCGCGACGAGCCGCACCGCGTTGCCGCCCCCGTGCACGCGCTGCATGCCGTAGTTCAGGCGGATCGCCGCCGGCTTCGTCGTGCCGTAGTCGCGCGCGAGCTCGCGGATCGCGTCGGCCGGCACGCCGCACACGGCGGCGGCGCGCTCGGGCGGCCACGCCAGCGCGCGCTCGCGCAGCGGCTCGAAGCCGTCGACGTGGCGCTCGACGTAGTCGCGGTCGACCCAGCCGTGCACGACCAGCTCGTGCATCAGCGCGAGCGCCAGCGCGCCGTCGGTGCCGGGGCGGACCGCGAGGTGGCGGTGGCACTTGTCGGCGGTCTCGGTGCGCCGCGGGTCGATGCACCACAGCTTGGCGCCGTCGCGCTTGGCCTGCTGCGCGAGCGTCCAGAAGTGCAGGTTCGACGCGATGCTGTGGCTGCCCCAGATCACGATCAGCTTGGAGCGCGCGAAGAAGCGCACGTGCATGCCGACCTTGCCGCCGTACGTGGCGGCGAGCGCCTCACCGCCGGCGGAGGCGCATATCGTGCGGTCGAGCCGGCTGGCACCGAGGCGGTGGAAGAAGCGCCCGGCCATCGCCTCGCCCTGCAGCAGCCCCATCGTGCCGGCGTAGCTGTAGGGCACGATCGCCTGCGGGTCGCGCGCGGCGACGGCCTTCAGCCGCACCGCGACGGTGGCGAGCGCCTCGTCCCACGACACCGGCTCGAAGCGCCCCTCGCCCTTGCGGCCGACGCGCTTGAGCGGGCGCAGCAGGCGCTCGGGGTGGTACGTGCGCTCGGTGTAGCGGCTCACCTTGGTGCAAAGGACGCCGGCGGTGGGCGGGTGGTCGGGGTCGCCCTGCACGCGCACCGCGCGGCCGCCCTCGACCGTCACGCGCAGCGCGCAGGTGTCGGGGCAGTCGTGCGGGCAGGCGCCGCGCACGACACGCACCGCGGAGGTGGCGTGGCTCGTCACAGCAGGCGCAGCGACTGCAGCTCGTAGATCAGCTCGCTCGTGCCGCGCGGCGAGCGGCTCGTCTCGACGCCGCGCACCGAGCGCTTGGCGCGCGGCGCGTACCAGTAGACGGTGTCGATGCCGACGTCGCCGGCGCGGTGGCGCGCCTCGATGCGCCAGGCGTCGAAGCGCCCGGCCGGCACCTCGACGGTCTCGGGGCCGACGACGCGCGCGTCGACGTGCACGAAGCGGTGGCCGGGCTCGCTGTCCTGGCGCTGCTCCACGTCGAGCGTCCAGCGCAGCCCCGGGCGCAGCGGGAAGCGGAACAGCGGGAATGCCGGGCGGTAGCGCATCGAGTCGCCGGGCAGCAGCTCGCGGGCGACGCGGTTGAAGTCGGCGTCGAACTCCTGCACGAGCCAGGGCTCGGCGGTGCCGGCCTTGCGCACGCCGACGACGAAGCCGCCGTCGGGGCGCAGTTCGCGCACCATGTGGTCGAGCACGAGCGGCGCCGCGCCGCCGACGATGCGGGTCGAGAACTGCCACTGGTCGCCCAGGCGCGGCTGCGGGCGGTCGATCGGAGCGTTCATCCGAGGTTCCGAAGGCGTTCCTGCGCAGTGTAGGCCGGGGCGTGGGGCTTCGCCGGCGCGGGGTCGCTGCCCGCGGGCGCGCCGCGTAATATCGACGCCCAGGAGACCGAGCCATGCAGATCATCGAATCGATCCTCGCCGACGCCGCGGCGATCACCGCGATCCGGCGCGACATCCACGCCCATCCCGAACTGTGCTTCGAGGAGCGGCGCACCGCCGACGTGATCGCGGAGGCGCTCACGGAGTGGGGCATCCCGGTCCACCGCGGCCTCGGCACCACGGGCGTCGTCGGCATCGTGAAGAACGGCACGTCGAACCGCGCCGTGGGGCTGCGCGCCGACATCGACGCGCTGCCGATGACGGAGCACAACACGTTCGCCCACGCGAGCCGCCACCCCGGCAAGATGCACGCCTGCGGCCACGACGGCCACACCGCGATGCTGCTGGCCGCCGCGCGCCACCTCGCGCGGCACCGCAACTTCGACGGCACCGTGTATCTCATCTTCCAGCCGGCCGAGGAAGGCGGCGGCGGCGCGCGCGAGATGATCAAGGACGGGATCTTCGACCGGTTTGCGATGGAGGCCGTGTTCGGGATGCACAACTGGCCCGGCATGCGGGTGGGCCAGTTCGCGGTGTGCGACGGCCCGGCGATGGCCTCGAGCAACGAGTTCCGCATCACCATCACCGGCCGCGGCGCGCACGCCGCGCTGCCGCACAACGGCGTCGACCCGGTGCCGGTGGCGTGCCAGATGGTGCAGGCGTTCCAGACCATCGTCACGCGCAACAAGAAGCCGACCGACGCCGCCGTGATCTCCGTGACGATGATCCACGCCGGCGAGGCGACCAACGTCGTGCCCGACAGCTGCGAGATCCAAGGCACGGTGCGCACGTTCACGCTGGAGGTGCTCGACCTGATCGAGCGGCGGATGAAGGAGATCGCCGGGCACACCTGCGCCGCCTTCGGCGCCGAGTGCCGCTTCGAGTTCCGCCGCAACTACCCGCCGACGATCAACCACAAGGCCGAGGCCGACTTCGTGCGCGGCGTGATGCGCGACGTCGTCGGGCCCGAGAACACGCTCGAGTTCGAGCCGACGATGGGCGCCGAGGACTTCAGCTACTTCCTGCTCGAGAAGCCCGGCGCCTACTTCGTGATCGGCAACGGCGACGGCTCGCACCGCGAAGCCTACGCCGACCACGTGCACGGCCTGGGCCCGTGCACGCTGCACAACCCGCACTACGACTTCAACGACGAGCTGATCCCGCTCGGCGCGACGCTGTGGGTGAGGCTGGCCGAGCAGTGGCTCGCCGCGCCGCGGCCAGCACCCGCGCGCTGACGACGGCGCCGTGGACGCGCCCGGCTGCTTCGCGCAGAGCTACGCGCAAGCGCGCGGCCGGTTCCTCGCCGCCGCCGAGGCCGCCGGGCTCGAGGTGCACAGCCGCGTGCACCCGATGCTCGGCCGCGACGGCGAGACGCTGGCGCTGGACGTCGCCCGTTTCGGCGCCCCCGACGCGGCGGCGCTCCTGATCGTCAGCAGCGGTTGCCACGGTGTCGAGGGCTTCTGCGGCTCGGCGATCCAGCTCGCGCTGCTCGGCGACGCCGGCTTCCACGCCGCGGCGCACGGCGCCGGGGTCGCGGTGCTGTACCTGCACGCGCTGAACCCCTACGGCTTCTCGTGGTGGCGCCGCACGACGCACGAGAACGTCGACCTGAACCGCAACTTCCACGACTTCCGCCGCCCGCTGCCGAAGAACGAGGGCTACGACCGGCTCGCCCACGCGATCGTGCCGCCGACCTGGCCGCCGCCGCCCCAGGCGCAGGCGGCGCTCGCCGCCTACGCCGCCGCGCACGGCGAGCGCGCCTTGCAGGCCGCGATCACCGCCGGCCAGCACGACCACCCCGACGGCCTGTTCTACGGCGGACGCGACCCGACGTGGAGCCACGTCACGCTGCGCCACGTGCTGCAGGAGCAGGCCGGGCGCTGCCGGCGCCTCGGCTGGATCGACCTCCACACCGGCCTCGGCCCCAGCGGCCACGGCGAGCGCATCTTCGCCGGCGGCGCCGACCCGGCGGCGTTCGCCCGCGCCCGCGCCTGGTGGGGCGACGGCGTGACGTCGACTGCCGACGGCACGTCGACCTCGGCGCCGCTGACCGGCGTCATGTGGGTCGCCGCCGCCGAGGAGTGCCCGCAGGCCGAGATCACCGCCATCGCGCTCGAGTTCGGCACCGTGCCGCTCGCCGAGGTGCTGGACGCGCTGCGCGCCGACCAGTGGCTCGAGAACCACCCCGAGGCGGACGATCCGGGGCTGCGCCGCAGCATCAAGCAGCGGCTGCGCGACGCGTTCTACGTCGACACCGACGACTGGAAGCGCCGCGTCGTCGAGCAGGGGCTCGAGGCCGCGCGGCAGGCCGTCGCCGGGCTCGCCGGCTCCTGAGCCGCTGCGGCGCGCGCCGGCGGCGTGAACTGCTGCCCGTTGGCGGCGCACTTCGGCCGATACCCGGCGGCGCCGATCGCCGACTATCATCTTTGCACCGCCGTCCGTCACCTCGAGGCTTTCGACCTTGGCCGCAGAAACCGTCGCTGAAGCGTCTTCGACCTTGTCCGGTGTCGCGCGCGTGCTGGTGCACGCCGGCAAGCTCAGCCCCAAGAACGCCGAGACCCTCGTCCAGACGGCCAAGGACCGGCGCTCGAGCTTCGTCGCCGCCGTCATCGCCGCCGGCGCGGTGTCGCCGGCCGACCTCGCGCACACGCTGTCGGCGGCGCTCGCGCTGCCGCTGCTGGACCTCAACGCGGTCACGCCCGACAAGCTGCCTCGCGGCATCGTCGAGCCCAAGCTCGCCGCGCAGTACCAGATCGTCGTGCTCGGCAAGCGCGGCAATCGGCTCTTCATCGCCGGGGCCGACCCCACCGACCAGGAGGCGGTCGAGCGCATCAAGTTCGCGACCCAGCTGCAGCCCGAGTGGGTCATCGTCGAGTACGACAAGCTCGCGCGGCTGCGCGACGCCCAGACGCAAAGCGCCAACGAGGCGATCGAGTCGCTCGCGGCGTCGGACTTCGAGTTCGACATCACCGAGGAGACCGGTGCCGAGGCCGAGAACAACGACGTCGCCGCCGAGGTCGAGGACGCGCCGATCGTGCGCTTCCTGCAGAAGATGCTGATCGACGCGATCAACATGCGCGCGTCGGACCTGCACTTCGAGCCCTACGAGTACACGTACCGGGTGCGCTTCCGCATCGACGGCGAGCTGCGCGAGATCACGCAGCCGCCGATCGCGATCAAGGACAAGCTCGCCTCGCGCATCAAGGTCATCAGCCGGCTGGACATCGCCGAGAAGCGCGTGCCGCAGGACGGCCGCATGAAGCTGAAGTTCGGCAGCAAGGCGATCGACTTCCGCGTCTCGACGCTGCCGACGCTGTTCGGCGAGAAGATCGTGATCCGGATCCTGGACCCGTCGAGCGCCAAGCTCGGCATCGACGCGCTGGGCTACGAGAAGGTCGAGAAGGAGCGGCTGCTCGCCGCGATCCACCGCCCCTACGGCATGGTGCTCGTCACCGGCCCCACGGGCTCGGGCAAGACGGTGTCGCTCTACACCTGCCTGAACCTGCTGAACCAGCCGGGCGTCAACATCTCCACCGTCGAGGACCCGGCCGAAATCAACCTGCCCGGCATCAACCAGGTCAACGTCAACGACAAGGCCGGGCTGACGTTCGCCGCCGCGCTGAAGTCGTTCCTGCGCCAGGACCCCGACGTCATCATGGTCGGCGAGATCCGCGACCTGGAGACGGCCGACATCGCGATCAAGGCCGCGCAGACGGGCCACCTGGTGATGAGCACGCTGCACACCAACGACGCGCCGACGACGCTGACGCGGCTGATGAACATGGGCGTGGCGCCGTTCAACATCGCCTCCAGCGTGCTGCTGATCACGGCGCAGCGGCTGGCGCGGCGGCTGTGCGAGAACTGCAAGAAGCCGGCCGACTACCCGCGCGAGTCGCTGCTGCGCGCCGGCTTCAAGGACACCGACCTCGACGGCTCGTGGAAGCCGTACCGCGCCGTGGGCTGCCCCTCGTGCACCAACGGCTACAAGGGGCGCGTCGGCCTGTACCAGGTGATGCCGATCACGGAGGCGATCCAGCGCATCATCCTCTCCGAGGGCACGGCGCTCGACATCGCCCAGCAGGCGCAGAAGGAGGGCGTGCGCGACCTGCGCCAGTCCGGCCTGATCAAGGTGCGCAACGGCGTGACGACGCTCGAGGAAGTGATCACGGTCACGAACGAGTAGCCCGCCGCCCCGGCCGGGCGCGGCGCCGCTCGGCGGCCGCGCTCAATGCCGGC
Organism: uncultured Burkholderiaceae bacterium; assembly: GCA_938022295.1. Taxonomy (GTDB): domain Bacteria; phylum Pseudomonadota; class Gammaproteobacteria; order Burkholderiales; family Burkholderiaceae_C; genus Calidifontimicrobium. The sequence goes on along the minus strand of CALIDR010000259.1, from coordinate 58 downwards.
GGCGACGTGCCGAAATCCGTTCGTTGGGAAATCCCGGAGGCTTGATGGCGACAGCGGC
>CALIDR010000258.1 GCA_938022295.1 uncultured Burkholderiaceae bacterium | reverse complement strand
GGCCGCCGGCGCGGCGGGCGGAGCGGGCTTGGGCTCGACCGGCGCCGGCACGTCGGGCAGCACGCCCTTGATCACCGGCTCCTGCCTGGCCTTCGGCTTCTCGCGGCGCGTGATGCCGACCTCGTCGTCGGGCTCCTCGATCATCGTGTAGCTGGCGCGGTAGGCCTCCAGCCGCGGGTCGTCGTGGCGCAGCCGCTCGAGCTTGTAGTTCGGCGTCTCGAGGTGCGGGTTCGGGATCAGCAGCACGGTGACGCGCTGCTTCAGCTCGATCTTGGTGATCTCGGTGCGCTTCTCGTTGAGCAGGAAGGAGGTCACCTCCACCGGCACCTGCACGTGGACGGCGGCGGTGTTCTCCTTCATCGCCTCCTCCTGCACCATGCGCAGGATCTGCAGCGCGCTCGACTCGGTGTCGCGGATGTGGCCGGTGCCGTTGCAGCGCGGGCAGGTGATGTGGCTGCCTTCGCTGAGTGCCGGGCGCAGCCGCTGGCGCGACAGCTCCAGCAGGCCGAACTTCGAGATCGAGCTGAACTGCACGCGCGCGCGGTCCTGGCGCAGCGCGTCGCGCAGCCGCTGCTCGACCTCGCGCCGGTTCTTGCTCTCCTCCATGTCGATGAAGTCGACGACGATCAGCCCGCCGAGGTCGCGCAGCCGCATCTGGCGCGCGATCTCGTCGGCCGCCTCGAGGTTGGTGCGGAACGCCGTCTCCTCGATGTCGCCGCCGCGGGTCGCGCGCGCGCTGTTGACGTCCACCGCCACCAGCGCTTCGGTGTGGTCGATCACGATCGCGCCGCCGCTGGGCAGGTTGACGGTGCGGCTGAACGCGGTCTCGATCTGGTGCTCGATCTGGAAGCGGCTGAACAGCGGCGCGTTGTCGCGGTAGCGCTTGACCTTGGATGCCGCCTCGGGCATCACGTGGTTCATGAACTGGTGCGCCTGCTCGTAGATGTCGTCGGTATCGATCAGGATTTCGCCGATGTCCGCGGTGAAGTAGTCGCGAATGGCGCGGATCACGAGCGACGACTCCTGGTAGATCAGGAACGCGCCCTTGCCCGCCTTGGCCGCGCCGTCGATCGCGTCCCACAGCTTGAGCAGGTAGTTCAGGTCCCACTGCAGCTCGGCGACGCTGCGCCCGATGCCGGCCGTGCGGGCGATCAGGCTCATGCCCTTCGGGTACTCGAGCGCCTCCAGGTTCTCCTTCAGCTCCTCGCGGTCCTCGCCCTCGATGCGCCGGCTGACGCCGCCGCCGCGCGGGTTGTTCGGCATCAGCACGAGGTAGCGGCCGGCGAGGCTGATGAAGGTGGTCAGCGCGGCGCCCTTGTTGCCGCGCTCCTCCTTCTCGACCTGGACCAGCAGTTCCTGGCCTTCGCGGATCGCGTCAGCGATCTTGGCGCTGCGCGCATCGACCCCTTCGCGGAAGAAGTTCTTCGAAATCTCCTTGAACGGCAGGAAACCGTGGCGATCTTCGCCGTAGTCGACGAAGCAGGCCTCGAGCGACGGCTCGACGCGGGTGACCACTGCCTTGTAGATGTTGCCCTTGCGCTGTTCGCGCCCTTCCAGTTCGGTCTCGAAGTCGAGCAGCTTCTGCCCGTCGACGATCGCCAGCCGCCGCTCTTCGGGCTGCGTGGCGTTGATCAGCATGCGTTTCATGTGCACTCCAGCGATGCCCGCGCGCCGCGCGGGACACGTTCAGGTCGCGCCGTCGGCTGCTCGCCGCCAGCGCATCGATGCACGATCGACCGCAGAAGAACCGGGGGAGGAACTGGCCGGGGCCGCGCGCGGACCGTGATCGGGTCAGCAGCGCGACGGAGCCACGGGCGCACCGGCGAAGGCCGCACGCGGACCCGCGCATCGCCGCCACGGGCGCGCGAGGGCGCGCGGCCGCGCGCGCCGCGCCGCTCGTGGCGGCCGCGGCGCGGAAGGGGATGGGCAGGGGAGCGACGCGCGCGCGTTCACTGGGCGCCGATGCGTCGGCCGGCAGGGCCGGCGCATCGATGGACCTTTTCGGTGCCGCGACGCCTTGGCGCGTCGCGGCGGGATTCTTCTGGCGGCTTCTCTTCCACCGTCGGGTGGCGGCTGCGGGGTCACTCGGGGACCGGGCCCGCCGCCGACCGATGGTGTCGCATCACCGGCTCGCGCTCCCCTGGGAACTCGCCGGGGCCCGGGTAGACTCGGGTCGATCAGGCACTGACAGGGCCCAGGTGCGCGCGAAGATTATAGGGGGGCGGGCCCCGGCGGCCGATGCGCGGAAAAGCACCGCCGTGACGGCGCAACCCCGGGCGGCACCGCATGCCGCCGCCGCGCCGGCGGTGCGGCAGGTGCGGGTCGACGAGGACGCGGCCGGGCAGCGGCTCGACAACTTCCTGCTGCGCCTGCTCAAGGGCGTGCCGAAGACGCACGTCTACCGGCTGATCCGCAGCGGCGAGGTGCGCGTCAACGGCGGGCGCGCCGGTGCCGACACGCGGCTCGCGGCGGGCGACACGGTGCGCGTGCCGCCGGTGCGGGTGGCCGCGGCCGCGGCGCCGGCCGCGCCGCCGCGCGAGTTCCCGCTGCTTCACGAGGACGAGCACCTGCTCGCGGTCGACAAGCCGGCCGGCGTGGCCGTGCACGGCGGCAGCGGCGTGAGCTTCGGCGTCATCGAGCAGCTGCGCCGGGCGCGGCCGGGACAGCGCTATCTCGAGCTCGTCCACCGGCTCGACAAGGAGACTTCGGGCATCCTGCTGCTGGCCAAGAAGCGCAGCGCGCTCGCGCACCTGCAGGACCAGTTCCGCGCCCGCGGCACCGAGAAGGTCTACGCCGCGCTCGTGTTCGGCGACTGGCCGGGCGGGCGGCGGGTGATCGACCTGCCGCTGCTGAAGACGACCGACGCGCGCGGCGAGCGCCACGTGCGCGCCGTGCCGGGCGGCCACGAGGACGCCAAGCGCTCGATCTCGATCGTGCAGCCGGTGCGCCGGCTGCCGGGGTTCACGCTGCTGGACGTGCGCATCGCCACCGGCCGCACGCACCAGATCCGCGTCCACCTCGCGCACGCCGGGCACCCGATCGTCGGCGACCCGAAGTACGGCGATTTCGCGCGCAACCGCGCGCTCGCGCGCGAGCACGGCTTCGAGCGCATGTTCCTGCACGCGCGACGGCTCGCCTTCGCGCACCCGGCCGACGGCCACGTCGTCGAGCTGGCATCGCCGCTGCCGCCAGAATGCGAGGCGTTGCTGCACGCGCTGGCCGCCGCGCCGCCCGCCCGATGACGTCACCCCGCTTCGACCTCGTCGTCTTCGACTGGGACGGCACGCTGTTCGACTCGACGGCGCTGATCGTGCGCTGCATCCAGGACGCATGCCGCGACCTCGGCATCGCCGTGCCGAGCGACGCCGACGCGGCCTACGTGATCGGGCTCGGGCTGCACGACGCGCTGCGCCACGCCGCGCCGGGGCTCGCGCCCGAGCGCTACCCCGAGCTCGGGCAGCGCTACCGGCACCACTACTTCGCGCGCCAGCACGAACTGGCCCTGTTCGACGGCACGCTCGAGCTGCTGGCGGCGCTGAAGGCGCGCGACCGCCGCCTCGCCGTGGCCACCGGCAAGGCGCGGCGCGGGCTCGACGAGGCGCTGGCGCAGGCCGAACTGCGCGGCGTGTTCGACGCCACGCGCACCGCCGACGAGACGGCGGGCAAGCCGCACCCGCAGATGCTGCTCGAGCTGATGGACGAGCTCGGCGCCGCCCCCGAGCGCACACTGATGATCGGCGACACGACGCACGACCTGCAGATGGCGGCCAACGCCGGCACGGCGAGCGTCGCGGTGGCCTACGGCGCCCACGAGCCGGCGGCGTTCGCCGGCTTCGCGCCGCTGGCGGTGGCGCACAGCACGCGCGAGCTGCGCGACTGGCTGCTGCGCCATGGCTGAAGCGGCGCTGCACCTGTGCTGCGGCGACGAGTTGGTCGAACGCGGGCGCGCGGTGCTGTTCGACGTCGTCTGCCACGGCGAGCCGCGGCGCGCGTTCGCGCTGCGCTTCGACGGCCGCGTCGTCGCCTACGTCAACCGCTGCGTGCACGTGCCGAGCGAGCTCGACTGGCTGCCCGGCGAGTTCCTCGACGCCGACCGGCGCTGGATCGTCTGCGCCGTGCACGGCGCGACGTACGAGCCGGCCGACGGCCGCTGCGCCGGCGGCCCCTGCGGACGCGGGCGGCTGACGCCGGTCGCCGTCGAGGAGCGCGCCGGCGAGGTATATTGGTACCCATCGCCCGCGCTGCGGCCGCCGGCCTTCGATGCGGCGCCGCCAGACGACTCCCGATGACTCCCTCCGACGACAGCGCGGCCCCGCCTGCGGCCGCACCGAGCGCGTTCGAGCCCCAGGCGGCCCGCCAGGCGCCGGCGGCCGGTGTCGCGAGCCTCGAGCACACCGTCGAGAGGCTCGTGCAGGACCTGCTGCGCGACCGCCGCAGCGAGCGTCGCTGGCGCGTGTTCTTCCGCCTCGCCTGGTTCGGCCTGTTCCTGGCCGTCGCGTACGCGATCTTCGTCGAGGCGCGCGGCCCGTCGGGGCCGGTCGGGCCGCACACGGCGCTGGTCGAGATCAAGGGCGAGATCGCCGGCGACAGCGACGCCAGCGCCGAGGCGATCGTCTCCGGCCTGCGCAGCGCGTTCGAGGACGCCGCCGCCAAGGCCATCGTGCTGCGCGTCAACAGCCCCGGCGGCAGCCCGGTGCAGGCAGGCATCGTGCACGACGAGCTGCAGCGGCTGAAGGCCAAGCACGGCAAGAAGGTCTACGCCGTCGTCGAGGAGGTCTGCGCCTCGGCGGCGTACTACGTGGCGGCGGCGGCCGACGAGATCTTCGTCGACCGCGCGAGCATCGTGGGCAGCATCGGCGTGCTGATCGACGGCTTCGGCTTCGTCGGCACGCTCGAAAAGCTCGGCATCGAGCGCCGCCTGCTGACCGCCGGCGAGAACAAGGGCATGCTCGATCCGTTCTCGCCGCAGAACGAACGCCAGGTCGCGCACGCGCAGGCAATGATCGACGAGGTGCACCGCCAGTTCATCGCCGCCGTCAAGCAGGGCCGGGGCGACCGCCTGAAGGACGCGCCGGAGATGTTCTCCGGCCTGTTCTGGAACGGCGAGCAGGCGATCGCGCTCGGCCTGGCGGACCGCACCGGCAACCTCGACTTCGTGGCCCGCGAAGTCGTGCAGGCCGAGGACGTCATCGACTACACGCCGCGCGGCAACCTGGCCGAGCGGCTCGCCCGGCGCTTCGGCGCCGGCGTGGGCGAGAGTCTCGTCATGGCGCTGCGCCCGCTGGCGCCGGCGCTGCGCTGAACCGTCGCGATGGAGGCAGGCCGATGAAGGGCGATCCGAAAGTCGTCGAGTTCCTGAACGCGCAGCTGAAGAACGAGCTGACGGCGATCAACCAGTACTTCCTGCACTACCGGATGCTGAAGAACTGGGGCTTCGGGCGCTGGGCCAGGCACGAGCACGACGAGTCGATCGGCGAGATGAAGCACGCCGACCGGCTGATGGACCGCATCCTCGTGCTCGAGGGGCTGCCGAACCTGCAGGACCTGGGCAAGCTGCTGATCGGCGAGGACCCGATCGAGGTCCTGCACTGCGACCTGAAGGCCGAGCTGGGCTCGCAGGCGACGCTGAAGGACGGCATCGCGCACTGCGAGAGCGTGCGCGACTACGTCAGCCGCGACCTGCTGGCCGACATCCTGGCCGACACCGAAGCGCACATCGACCACCTCGAGACGCAGATCGCGCTCGTCGCGCAGGTCGGCACGCAGAACTATCTGCAGTCGCAGATGGGCGACGACGCCGGCTGAGCCCCGCGCCGGGGCCGCGGCCGGTCTGGCGCACGAAAAGCTGGTTGCGAAGGATTCGCATTCACGCTAGAGTGCGTGCAAGGGCGTCGCCCGCCGTGCACCATGATCGTCTGCCTGTGCCACCGCATCTCGGACCGTGACATCGAACGACACGCGCGCGACGGCGTGCGCGACTTCGAGTCACTGCAGGACGAGACCTGCATCGCGCGCAACTGCGCCTGCTGCGAGGACTGCGCGCGCGAGATCTTCGAGGCCGCCCGGCAGCGCTGCCGCGGCGAGGCGCCGGCAGCGGTCGCGGCCTGACGCGGAGCGGGGGGCTTCAGGCCGGCGGGATGCGCAGCGCCTGCCCCGGGTAGATCTTGTCGGGGTGGGTCAGCATCGGCTTGTTGGCCTCGAAGATCTGCATGTACTTGTTGGGCGTGCCGTAGAACTCCTTGGAGATCTTCGACAGCGTGTCGCCCTTGACGACGACGTAGATCTTCGACTCGGGCTGCGGCGTCACGACGACGAGCATGTCGTTGACGGCGGCCACGCCCTCGACGTTGCCGCAGCACAGCACGACCTTCTCCTTCGTCGCCTGGTCGGCGACCTGGCCCGACACCGTCACGGTGCGGGTGCTGCCGTCGAACTCGACCGCGAGGCCGTCGACCTTGAGACCCATCGTGCCGATGTAGGCGACGATCGCGTCGGCCGCCGCCTTGTTCAGGCGCGCGACGTTCTCCGGGCTCGGCGCCTGCGCGGCCGCTTCCTGCGCCGCCTTGGCCTCGCCCTTGCCGAACAGCTTCTCGCCGGCTTCCTTCAGGAACGTGAACAGACCCATCGTGACCTCCTGTGCTGTGTGCGGTCGCGCGGACTATAGGCGATCACGACGACGCCCCGCTGGCCGTCAGCAGCCCCTTGCGCTCGATGAAGTCGACCACCTGCGCCAGACCCTCGCGCGTGCGCAGGTTCGTCATCACGTAGGGCCGGTTCGGGCGCATGCGACGCGTGTCGGCCTCCATCACCGCGAGGTCGGCGCCGACGTGCGGCGCGAGGTCGGTCTTGTTGATCACGAACAGGTCGCTCTTGGTGATGCCGGGCCCGCCCTTGCGCGGGATCTTCTCGCCGGCGGCGACGTCGATGACGTAGATCGTCAGGTCCGACAGCTCCGGGCTGAACGTGGCGGCGAGGTTGTCGCCGCCCGACTCGATGAACACGATGTCGGCGTCGGGGAACCTGGCGAGCATGCGGTCGACCGCCTCGAGGTTGATCGACGCGTCCTCGCGGATCGCGGTGTGCGGGCAGCCGCCGGTCTCGACCCCGATGATGCGTTCGGGCGCGAGCGCGCCGGCCACCGTCAGCAGGCGCTGGTCTTCCTTGGTGTAGATGTCGTTCGTGACGACGACGAGGTCCCAGCGCTCGCGCATCGTCTTGCACAGCATCTCGACGAGCGTCGTCTTGCCCGAGCCGACGGGCCCGCCGACGCCCACGCGCAGCGGGGGCAGCTTCTTGGTGCGGCCGGGGATCGAGTGCAGCGTCGTCATGAGCGGAACAGGCGCGAGTACTGGGTTTCGTGGCGCGCCGACAGGATCGCGAGCATCGGCGCGAACGACTGGCGGGTGTCGTCGTCGGCCGCCAGCGCCGCGTCGACGGCCGCGGGGATCGCGTCGGCCAGCGCGGCGAGGATGCGCTGGCCCGCGCTCTGGCCCAGCGGCACCGCGCGCACGGCGGCCTGCACGGCGTTCTCGGCCCAGCCGAAAGCCATCGCGAGCAGCGCGTCGCGCACCGGCGCGCCGGTGGCCGCGGCGGCGAGCGCGAACGCGACGGGCCAGGTCGGCGGGGCGAGCGCGGCCAGCGTGTCGACGCGCGCGTCGGCCGGGTGGCGCTGGCGCAGCCACTGCACGAGCGAGCGGCCCGTCTGCTCGCTCTGCAAGCGCAGTTCGGCCGACTCGCGTGTCGCGGCGACCCAGGCGTTCAGCTCGCGTACGCGTGCGGCGTCACCGGCCTGCCAGGCGGCGAACGCCGATGCGGCCGCGGCGAGGTCGCTGCGAGCCTGCACCAGCGCGAGCTGGTCGAGCAGCCAGTCGCGGGTGCTCGCCTCGTCGACCGCGACGCCGGCGTCGACCGCGGCTTCGAGCCCCTCGGAATAGCTGAACCCGCCGACCGGCAGCGCCGGCGAGGCGAGCCAGATCAGCTGCAGCAGCGCCGCGGGGGGGAGTGCGGACGCGGGGGTCACGGGGCGTCAGTGGTCGTGACCGCGACCGTGCCCATGTCGATGATCGTGACCGTGGCCGTGATCGTGTCCATGATCGTGCTCATGCCCATGGTCGTGCCCGTGACCGTGACCACACCCCGGCCCGTGCGCGTGGCTCTGCCCGTGCCGGTGCCCGTGATCGTGCGCGCTGCCGTGGGCATGGCCGTGACCCGCGGCGGCGTAGGCACCCGCCTCCGGCTCGAACGGCGCGCGCTCCTCGCGCACGATCAGGTGCATCGCGCGCAGCATCTCGGCGAGCACGTGGTCGGGTTCGAGCTTCAGGTGGTCGGGCTTCAGCTCGAGCTGCACGTGGCGGTTGCCGAGGTGGTAGGCGGCGCGCAGCAGGTCGAACGCCGACCCGTGCTCGGCGCAGGCGCGCACGACGAGCACCGGCTGCGGCGCGGCGTCGACGCGGATCAGCGAGCCGTCCTCGGCCACCAGCACGTCGCCGCCGCGCACGACCTGCCCGCGCGGCAGGAACACGCCGAGTTGGCGGCCGGCCGAGTCGGTGGCGTCGAAGCGGCTCTTCTGCCGGGTGTCCCAGTCGAGCGCGACGTGCGCCGCGCGCCGCACCAGCACCGGCGCGAGGCCGCGGCCCTGGGGGATGAGCTTGTGGACGGTCAGCATCGGCGGGCTTGAAGCGGTGACGGAACGCGGTTAGTATAACGAACGTTATAACTACCGGGGCCGACGATGACGGCACTGAAGCTCACGCAGATCGGCAACTCGGTCGGCGTCATCCTGCCGAAGGAGATCCTCGCGCGCCTGAAGCTCGAGAAGGGCGACACCGTGTTCGTCACCGAGGCGGCCAACGGCATGCTGCTGACGCCGTACAGCCCCGAGTTCGAGGCGCAGATGGGCGAGGCGCGCCGCATCATGAAGAAGCGCCGTGCCGTGCTGCGCGAACTAGCCAAGTGAGCGACTGGGTCTGGCTCGACCCGGCCGTCGTGCGTGCGGTCCACGAGGAGCAGTTGGCCGAGCATGGCGGCGCCCCGGGCACGTGCGACGCGGGACTGCTCGAGTCGGCGCTGGCCCGCCCGCAGCACCTGGCGGCCTACGGCGAGCCCGATGCCGCCGCGCTCGCGGCCGCCTACGGCTACGGGATCGCGCGCGACCACCCGTTCGTCGACGGCGACAAGCGCACCGCGTTCGTCGCCGTCGAACTGTTCCTCGCGCTCAACGGCCTCGAACTGACGGCCGACGACGCGGCTTGCGTGTTGACGATGCTCGCCGTCGCCGCCGGCGACCTGCCCGAAGACGACTTCGCCGCGTGGATCCGCACCCACGCCGTGGCGCGCTGAACGCTCGCGCACCGCCTCAGAACAGGAAGTAGCGCTGCGCCATCGGCAGCACCTTGGCCGGCTCGCAGGTCAGCAGCTGCCCGTCGGCGCGCACTTCGTAGGTCTGCGGGTCGATCTGCATCGCCGGCAGGTACCCGTTGTGGACCATGTCGGTCTTCCTCACGGTGCGGCAGCCGCGCACCGCGGCCAGGTGCTTGTGCAGCCCGTACGCCTCGGCCGCCCCGCTGGCCAGCGCCGCCTGCGAGACGAACGTGATCGACGTGCGGTGCATCGCGCCGCCGAAGGCACCGAACATCGGCCGGTAGTGCACCGGCTGCGGCGTCGGGATGCTCGCGTTCGGGTCGCCCATCGCCGCGGCGGCGATGAAGCCGCCCTTGAGCACGAGCGAAGGCTTGACGCCGAAGAATGCCGGCTTCCACAGCACGAGGTCGGCCCACTTGCCGACCTCGACGCTGCCGACCTCGTGGCTCATCCCGTGCGTGATCGCCGGGTTGATCGTGTACTTGGCGACGTAGCGCTTGACGCGGAAGTTGTCGTGGCGCGCGCTGTCCTCGGGCAAGGGCCCGCGCTGCACCTTCATCTTGTGCGCCGTCTGCCACGTGCGCGTGATCACCTCGCCGACGCGGCCCATCGCCTGGCTGTCGCTGCTCATGATGCTGATCGCGCCGAGGTCGTGCAGGATGTCCTCGGCGGCGATCGTCTCGCGGCGGATGCGGCTCTCGGCGAACGCGAGATCCTCGGCGATGCTGGCGTCGAGGTGGTGGCACACCATCAGCATGTCGAGGTGCTCGTCGAGCGTGTTGACGGTGTACGGCCGCGTCGGGTTCGTCGAGCTCGGCAGCACGTTGGCCTCGCCGACGACCTTCAGGATGTCGGGCGCGTGGCCGCCGCCGGCGCCCTCGGTGTGGAAGGTGTGGATCGTGCGGCCCCTGAACGCGGCGATCGTGTCCTCGACGAAGCCCGATTCGTTCAGCGTGTCGGTGTGGATCGCGACCTGCGTGTCGGTCGCTTCGGCCACCGACAGGCAGCAGTCGATCGCGCTCGGCGTCGTGCCCCAGTCCTCGTGCAGCTTCAGGCCGATCGCGCCGGCCTCGATCTGCTGCACGAGCGCGCCGGGCCGGCTCGCGTTGCCCTTGCCGAGGAAGCCGAGGTTCATCGGGAACGCGTCGGCCGCCTGCAGCATGCGCGCGATGTTGGCCGGCCCCGGCGTGCAGGTCGTCGCGTTGGTGCCGGTGGCAGGGCCCGTGCCGCCGCCGGTCATCGTCGTGATGCCCGACATCAGCGCTTCCTCGATCTGCTGCGGGCAGATCCAGTGGATGTGGCTGTCGAAGCCGCCGGCGGTGACGATCATCCCCTCGCCGGCGATCACCTCGGTGCCGGGGCCGATCACGACGTCCACGCCCGGCTGCACGTCGGGGTTGCCGGCCTTGCCGATCGCCGCGATGCGGCAGCCCTTGAGGCCGATGTCGGCCTTGACGA
>CALIDR010000257.1 GCA_938022295.1 uncultured Burkholderiaceae bacterium | reverse complement strand
CCGCTGCGGGCGAACTGTGTGGCGGCGAGCAGCGGAGGACCGGGGTCGGCGCGCGAAGCGCGCATCGTGAACTGACTCGCGGCGGTTGTCCGAGCGCAGCGACCGAAGGGAGCGTAGCGAGTTCTGCCGCGCGACCCCGGGCCGAGCAGCGCAGCGCAGTCGGCCCAAAGGGCCGACCGCCACAGGGTGAGCCCGCAGCGGGTGCCGCCTGGCGCGACGCCGCGACCGCCGCACATCGCCCGAAAAGAGCCGACCTTCACGAACGCGCCCAAAGGGCCGAAACGGTCTACCCGGATCTCGAAGCGTCGGACGCGGTCGACTTCGCGACCGCGTCATCCGTACAGCCAGGCGACGAGCCCGAGGCTGACCGACGGAAACAGCAGCACCAGCAGCACGCGCAGCACGTCGCTGGCGAGGAACGGGAACACGCCCTTGTAGGTCTCGACGATCGGCACGTCCTTCGTGATGCCGTTGACGACGTAGACGTTCAGCCCCACCGGCGGGTTGATCAGGCCCATGCCCATCGTCATCAGCACCAGGATGCCGAACCAGATCGCCTTGCCCTCGGCCGACAGGCCCATCAGGTCCAGCCCCATGATGGCCGGGAACAGCACCGGAATGGTCAGCAGCACGAGCGACAGCTCGTCCATCACGCAGCCCATCAGCACGTAGAACACGAGCACGGCGCCGACGATCACGAGCGGCGAGACTTCCAGGTGCGACACCCAGTTCGCGAGGTTGGCCGGCATCTGCGTGACCGCCAGCGTCGAGTTCATCATGTCGGCGCCGAGGAAGATCATGAACACCATCGCCGAGGTCTCGGCCGCGCCGAGAAAGCTGCGGCCGACGCCGCGCCAGCCGAGCTCGCGGCGCAGCACGCCGGCGACGAAGGTGGCCACCGCGCCGACGGCCGCCCCCTCGGTGGGCGAGAAGATGCCGCCGTAGATGCCGCCGAAGACGAGCAGGAAGATCGCGACGATCGGCCACACCCCGGCCAGCGCCCGCCAGCGCTCGGCCCAGGGCAGCGGCTCGCTGGTGTCGGCGAGCCGGGGCTCGAGGCGGCACATCAGCCAGATCACGCCGATGTACAGGAACACCGCGAGCAGCCCCGGCACCATCGCGGCGGCGAACAGCTTGGCGATGTTCTGCTCGGTCAGGATCGCGTAGACGACGAGCGGCACCGACGGCGGGATCAGGATGCCGAGCCCGCCGCCCACTGCCAGCGTGCCGGTGGACAGGCGCCCCGAGTAGCCGTGCTTCTTCATCTCGGGGTACGCGACCTGCGTGATCGTCGCCGCCGTCGCCACCGCCGAGCCGCACACGGCGCCGAACGCGCCGGCGCTGATCACCGAGGCCATCGCCAGACCGCCGCGGATGTGGCCGATGAACGCCGCCGCGGCCTGGAACAGCGCGCGGCTCAGCCCCCCCTGGGTCGCGAACTGGCCCATCAGCAGGAACAGCGGGATCACCGACAGGTCGTACACCGTCAGGCGCGCGACGGCCGACCCCTTGAGCAGGTTGATCAGCGACGCCTCGTTCGTCAGCACGAGGTAGCCGACCGCGCCGGGGATGAACATCGCCGCTGCGATCGGCACCCGCACGACCATCAGCGCCATCATGGCGCCGAACATCAGCACGCCGACCGCGGTCGGCGTCACGTCCGCAGCTCCTCGAGGTCGCGTCCGGCGAGCAGCAGCACGGCCTGCACGAGCGCGACGAGCGCCGTCAGCGCCAGCCCCGGCGCGAGCGACGCGTAGACCCACCACATCGGCAGGTCGAGGATCATCGTCGCCTCGAACGTCTGCCGCGACGCGAACGCGCCGACGGCCGCACGCCACGACAGCAGCGCCGCCATCGCGCCGAGCGCGAGCGCGCCGATCGCGTCCAGCGTGGCGATGCCGCGGCGCGGCAGCCGCTGGGTGAAGAAGTCGATCACGATGTTGCTGCCGTGCAGCTGACACCACGGCAGGCTCAGCGAGATCGCCAGCGCGATGCCGAACTGCGTCAGTTCGACGTCGCCGGGGATCGGCCGCGCGACGGTGGCGCGGCCGACGATCGAGACGACGACGACGACCGCCAGGGCCAGGGCGACGACGCCGCCGAGGATCGCGAAGCCCCAGGCGATGCGGTTGAGCAGGCGCAGCATTTGGTCGTTGGCGGCCGGCGATGCCGCGCGGGGATCGGGGCCACCTGCACGGGCGGGCCGCGGCCGGTGGGGAAGCGGGCGCAGTGCGCCCGCCAGGCGTCACTTGGCGTACTTGGCGAGCAGGTCGCGCGCGTCCTTCAGCAGCGCCTGCCCGTTGCGGCCGCGCTTGTCCATGTCGGCGACCCACTCCTCGTAGAGCTTGGCCGACGCCTTGGCCCAGTTGTCGGTCTCCTCGGCCGAGAGCTCGAAGAAGACGTTGCCGCGGTCGACGGCGAGCTTGCGCGCCGCGGGCTTGCTGTCGTCCCAGATCTTGCCGATCTGGCGCGACAGCGCCGCGCCGCTGTTGCGGTCGATCACCGCCTTCAGGTCGGCGGGCAGGCGGTCGTACAGCGCCTGGTTCATCGCGAAGACGAACACCGCCGAGTACAGCGCCGGGCGCGAGGGGTGCGTCTCGGTGTGGTACCTGACCATCTCGTGCATCTTCAGCGACGGGATCACCTCCCACGGCAGCAGGAAGCCGTCGATCGTGCCCTTGCTGATCGCGTCGGGAATCGCCGGCAGCGGCATGCCCACCGGCGAGGCGCCGAGCGCGGCGAGCAGCTTGTTGGTCTGCCGGGTCGGCGCGCGCATCTTCAGGCCGCGGAAGTCGGCCAGCGTCTTGACCTGCTTGTCGCGGGTGTGCACGTAGCCTTCGTCGTGCACCCAGGTGGCGAGGATCTTAGTGCCCGGGAACTCGGCGGTGGCGTGCTTCTGCAGGTAGTCCCACGCCGCCTGCGCGCCGGCCTCGGCCGAGTTGGTCATGAACGGCAGCTCGAACACCTCCATCGCCGGAAAGCGGCCGGCGGTGTAGCCGGGCAGCGTGATCGTCACGTCGGTCACGCCGTCGCGCACCTGGTCGACGAGCTGCGGCGGCGTGCCGCCGAGCGACATCGACGGGAAGATCTGGCACTTCATCCGGTTGCTGGACTCGGCGGCGATCTTGTCGCACCAAGGGCCGATGACGTTCACCGACGCCATCGCCTGCGCGTTCCAGATGTGGTTGAACTTCAGCGTCACCTCCTGCGCGGCGGCCGGCAGCGCCGCGGCCAGCAGGGCCGCGACGGCGGCGATCTTCGTGAGCGGTCTCATGTCAGCGTCTCCTGAGGGTGAAGGAAAGTCGTGTGCGGGCGAAACGCCGCGGGAGCGTAACCGTGGCGCCGGTGCCCGGCCATCCGCGCCATCCCGCGCCCGGGCCGGCCCAGGCGTGCGCGGTGGACCGCAGGCGCTGCGCCGGATTCCGACGGCGGCACGCTAGCGGGTTCGCGCTTTCGGCATCGGCGTCGCGCGGCTTCATCCCCGCACCGTGCCCACGCACTCGCCGAAGCCGATGCGCCGGGCGCCGGGGGCCTCGCAGTGCGCGCGCAGGATCACGGTGTCGCCGTCCTCGAGGAAGGTGCGCGTCTCGCCCGAGTCGAGCGTCAGCGGCTGGCGGCCGCCGGCGGTCAGCTCGAGCAGCGAGCCGCCCTGCCCGGGCTGCGGCCCGGACTGCGTGCCGGTGCCGAGCAGGTCCCCGCTTTGCAGGTTGCAGCCGCCCACGGTGTGGTGGGCGATCATCTGCGCGAGCGTCCAGTAGGCGTCGAGGAAATTCGCGCGCGTCAGCCGCTGCGGCGGCAGCCCGCGCGCGCGCATCGTCGCGCTCTGCAGCCAGACCTCGAGCGTGATGTCGATGGCGCCGAAGTCGCGGTTGAACGCACTGTCCAGGTACGGCAGCGGCGCCGGGTCGCCCGGCGGGTGGGCGAACGGGCGGCGGAACGGTGCCAGCGCCTCCGGCGTGACGATCCACGGCGAGATCGTGGTCGCGAAGTTCTTCGACAGGAACGGGCCGAGCGGCTGGTACTCCCAGGCCTGGATGTCGCGCGCCGACCAGTCGTTGAGCAGCACGACGCCGAACAGGTGCTCCTCGGCGCGATCGATCGGAACCGGCTCGCCGAGCGCGTTGCCCGGGCCGACGAAGGCGCCGAGCTCGAGCTCGTAGTCCAGCCGCTGGCTGGCGGCGAACACCGGGGCGTCGGCGTCGGGGCGCTTGATCTGCCCGTGCGGGCGGCGGAACGACTGGCCGCTGACGCCGATCGACGACGCGCGGCCGTGGTAGCCGATCGGCACCCACTTGTAGTTCGGCAGCAGCGGGTTGTCCGGGCGGAACAGCCTGCCCACCGTCGTCGCGTGGTGGATGCCGGTGTAGAAGTCGGTGTAGTCGCCGACGCGGCACGGCAGCTGCATCGCGACTTCGGCCTGCGGCACCAGGCACAGCTCGAGGAACGGCGCGAGCTCGCTGCCTTCGGCGAGCGCGGCCGACAGCGCCGCGCGCAGCCGGCGCCTGGCATCGGCACCGAGCGCCATGAACGCGTTCAGGTCGCCCGCCGCCAGCGGCGGCAGCAGGTCGGTGATGCCGTCGGGCCAGGGGCAGCGCTCGGCCGCCAGGCGCAGGTCGAGCACCTGGTCGCCGATCGCGACGCCGATGCGCACTGGCTCGTCGATGCCGGCGCGACGGAACGCGCCGAGCGGCAGGTTCTGGAGCGGAAAGTCGGTACCCGGGTCGTTGGCCGATGCGACCCAGCTCGTGAGGGCCGGGTCGTGGGTGGTGTCGACGAGCAGGTTCATCGCGGTCTCCCGGGGGCGAAGCGGTCGGCCAGTGCCGCCCAGCAGTCGGCATAGGCGGCGTCGAGCTCGCCGCACGCCATCGCCCACGCGGTCGGGCGGAAGCGCCAGCGGCTCTCGAACATGAACGCGAGCGTCGCGTCGAGCTTGTGCGGCGCGAGCTCGGCGTTCGTCGCCCTGTCGAATGCCTCGGCATCGGGGCCGTGCGGCACCATGCCGTCGTGCAGGCTCATCCCGCCAGGTCGGAAGCCCTCGGGCTTGGCGTCGTACTGCCCGTAGACGAGGCCCATGAACTCGCTCATCACGTTGCGGTGGTACCAGGGCGGGCGGAACGTGTCCTCGGCGAC
The DNA here is from genome assembly GCA_938022295.1 of uncultured Burkholderiaceae bacterium. Classification (GTDB taxonomy): domain Bacteria; phylum Pseudomonadota; class Gammaproteobacteria; order Burkholderiales; family Burkholderiaceae_C; genus Calidifontimicrobium. The sequence continues at coordinate 5,057 of CALIDR010000257.1, read as the reverse complement.
CATCCAGCGCGGCGGGAAGATCACGAAGTCGCAGTTGGCCACGCCGGGGGTGTCCGACGGGCTCGTCAGCACGGTGAAGATCGACGGGTCGGGGTGGTCGAAGCTGATCGAGCCGATCGTCATGAACGTGCGCGTGTCGTAGACGACGGGCGCGAGGTTGCCGTGCCACGCGACGACGTCGAACGGCGTGTGGTGCTGCCGCGCGCGCCACAGCGCGCCGCCGAACTTGCGCACGATCTCGTAGCCGCCGGCGCCGTCCTCGAACGCGGCCACCGGCGCGCGGAAGTCGCGCGGGTTCGCCAGGCCGTTGGAGCCGATGGGCCCCAGCTCGGGCAGGCGGAACGGCGCGCCGTAGTTCTCGCCGACGTAGACGCGCGACGGGCCGTCGACCGCGACCTTGAACGCCATGCCGCGCGGGATCAGCACGATCTCGCCCGGCGCCGCACGCAGCACGCCGCACTCGGTCGTGATCGTGAGCGTGCCCTGCTGCGGCACGAGCAGCAGCTCGCCGTCGGCGTCGACGAAGGCGCGGTCCGTCATCGAGCGGTTGACGAGCGCCAGGTGCACCGCGACGCCCATTTGCGCGTCAGCATCGCCGTTGACGACGACGGTGCGCAGGCCGTCGACGAAGTCCAGCGGCTCGGCGGGAACCGGGATCGGGTGCCAGCGCAACGGATTCGGCGGCATCGCGACGCCGTCGGCCGCGCCGGTCTTCCAGTGCGGCTGGGGGTAAGGCTCGTAGCCGCCGACGACGACCGAAGGCCGCCGGCGGTACAGCCAGGTGCGCAGGTTCTGGTGCCGCGGGGCGGTGAACGCCGTGCCCGACAGCAGCTCGGCGTACAGCCCGTGCGGCGGCTTCTGCGGGCTGTTGCGGCCCTGCGGCAGCGCGCCGGCGATGGCCTCGGTCGCGAACTGGTTGCCGAATCCGGTCTGGTAGCGAAGTTCGGTGTTCATGCCTTCGACTCCGTCGCCGAGCGGCGCTCGACGCTCGCGCGCGCGGCGGCCAGCGCCTCGCGCAGCACGTCGAGCCGCCCGACGTGGTTGGCCAGCAGCAGCACGAGCTTGGCGTTGAGCTCGTGGCTCTGCGCCGTGCTCAGCCCCTGGTGCGCCTCGATCAGCGCCTCGTAGAAGTCGTCCGGGGCGTCGAGGTTCGGGTCGGTGATCAGCATCGCCATCGTGGCCTCACAGCGTGGCGGTGGCGCGGCCCACCGCATCCTCGACCGCGGCGGCAGTGGGCCGGCGCCAGCGCGCGGCCACGTGCTGGTCGGGGCGCAGCAGATAGGCGCTGCCGGGCCGCAGGTCGTAGCGCTTGGCGAGCCAGCCCTCGGCGTCGTGCTCGGGGCCGAGCGCGAGCACCTTGCAGCGCAGCCCGGCGCACAGCCGCGGCGCCACGCCCCAGGCGAGCAGCGTGAAGTCGGGGCCGAGCTCGCGCAGCAGCCAGGTGCGCCGGCCGTCGAGCACGAGCGGCGCGTCGGCCGCCGGCGCGCCGGGGCGCATCGCGCCGGCCCAGTCGGCGTCGGCGTCGGGCGTGTTCAGCGGCGAGCCGTCGTAGGTCGACGGCGTCGACAGGCGCCCGCTGTTGACGAGGCGCCGCGCGAACGGGTGCTCGCGCGCGAGGTCGAGCACGGCGTCGCGGAACAGCCGGCTGACCTCGCTCTTGGGCGTGATGAAGTCGGTCGAGCGGGTGGAGTTGCGGATGTTCTCGTCGGCGGCGAGCTCGCGCTCGAACGCGTAGCTGTCGAGCAGCGCCACGGGCGAGGCGCCGCGCAGCACGCGGTCGAGCTTCCAGCCGAGGTTGTCGGCGTCCTGCACGCCCGAGTTGGCGCCGCGCGCGCCGAACGGCGAGACGCGGTGCGCCGCGTCGCCGGCGAACAGCACGCGGCCGTGGCGGAAGTGGTCCATGCGCTCGCAGGCGAAGGTGTAGACGCTCGCCCACTCGAGCTCGAACTTCGCGTCCGCCCCGAGCAGCGCGCGCACGCGCGGCACGATCTTCTCGGGCTTCTTCTCTTCTTCGGCGTCGGCGTCCCAGCCGAGCTGGAAGTCGATGCGCCAGACGTCGTCGGGCTGGCGGTGCAGCAGCACGCTCTGGTTCGGGTGGAACGGCGGGTCGAACCAGAACCAGCGCTCGGTCGGGAAGTCCGCCTGCATCTTCACGTCGGCGATCAGGAAGCGGTCGCGGAACACGCGGCCCCTGCTCTCGAGGCCCATCAGCCGGCGCAGCGGCGAGCGCGAGCCGTCGCACGCGACGAGCCAGTCGGCGATCACCTCGTAGCGGCCGTCGGGCGTCTCGATGCCGAGCACGACGCCGTCGTCGCGCGCCTGCAGCGCATCGACGCGGTTCGCGAAGCGCAGCTCGACGTCGGGCAGCGCGGCCGCGCGCGCGACGAGGTAGGCCTCGGCGTAGTACTGCTGCAGGTTGACGAACGCGGGCCGCTCGTGACCCGGCTCGGGCAGCAGGTCGAACGTGTAGACGTGCTCGGCGCCGAAGAACACCTTGCCGACGTTCCAGCCCACCCCCTTGGCGACCATCGCGTCGCCGACGCCGAGGCGGTCCCAGACTTCGAGCGTGCGCTTGGCGAAGCAGATCGCGCGCGAGCCGGTCGACAGCCGCCGGTCGTCGTCGAGCAGCAGCACGCGCTGGCCGCGCTGCACGAGGTCGATCGCGAGCGTCAGCCCGACCGGCCCGGCGCCGACGACGACCACCGCGTGGCGCACCGGCTGCCCGGTGCGCGCATAGGCGTCTTCGTCGGCCGAGCGCCGGTGGCCGAACTCGAGCGCCTGGATCTCGTGGCCGCTCGCCTGCGGCGGGAGGTCGCGCGGGTCCATCGACGGGCGCGGATCAGCCTTCCAGCGCCGCCCACATCTCGCGGTCGCGCTCGGCGGTCCAGATGCGCGGGTCGGCGTGCTGCGTCGCCTCGTCGTAGGCGCGGCTGACGTCGAAGGGCATGCAGTGGTCGAAGATCACCCAGTGGCCGTACTTGGCCTTCATCGCGGCGTAGGTCTCGCGGTAGACGGCGCGCAGGTCCTTGCCTGCGGCGGCACCGGCCTGCACGCTCGCCCACACGTCGCTGACGAAGGCCTTCGTGCCGGCCAGCCCCTGCGCGACCTGCGCCTCGCCCTTGAGCGCCGGGCCGCGCCCGGGCACGAGCGCGACGGGCTTCAGTGCCGCGATGTTGTCGAGCGTCTTCGGCCAGTCCTGGAAGTAGGCGTCGCCGGCGTACGGCGTGGCGTCGAACTCGACGAGGTCGCCCGACAGCATCGCGCGCTCGCCCGGCAGCCAGACGACGGTGTCGCCCTTCGTGTGGCCGCGGCCGAGCTGCAGCAGCTGCACCTCGAGCTTGCCGAGCCACAGCGTGAGCTTGCCGGTGAACGTGATCGTCGGCCAGGTCAGCCCCGGTGGCACCGTCTCGACGTCGCGGAACAGGCGCGGGAAGCGGCCGATCTCGCTGGCCTTGTCCTGCTCGCCGCGCTCGACGATCAGGTCGTAGGTGTCGTGACTGGCGATGATCTCCTGGGGCCGGTAGGCGCTCGCGCCGAGCACGCGCACCGCGTGGTAGTGCGTCAGCACGACGTACTTGATCGGCTTGTCGGTGACCTCGCGGATGCGGCGGATCACGTCGGCCGCCATCGCCGGCGTGGCCTGCGTGTCGGCCACGAGCACCGCGTCGTCGCCGATCACGATGCCGGTGTTCGGGTCGCCCTCGGCGGTGTAGGCCCAGGCGTGGTCGGAGATCTGCTCGAAGGTGACCTTCTTCGCTTCGAGGTCGGCTTGGGAGGCGAAGGCTTTGCTCATGGTGACGTCCCGATGGCTCGCACGCGCTGCTTGACCGGCCCGCAGCCGCCGTTTAACGCGTTCGTGTGGGTTGAACAGACTTGATCTTAATCAGGGAATTCGATAATGTCTAACGCATTCCGTTAGGTGGAACCACTTAAGCACCCGCCCGATGCACGCCCCTGACACCGCTGCGCTCGCCGCCGAACCCGCCGAACGTGCGTCGCGCGGCATCCAGAGCGTCGAAGTCGGCGGGCGCCTGCTGCTCGCGCTCGCTCACCACGGCCGCCCGCTGCCGCTGAAGGACCTCGCGCGTGCCGCCGGCATGGCCCCCGGCAAGGCGCACCCGTACCTGGTCAGCTTCGGCAAGCTCGGGCTGATCGAGCGCGAGCCCGGCAGCGGCCACTATGGACTCGGCCCGCTCGCGCTGCAACTGGGGTTGATCAGCCTGCAGCAGTTCGAGCCGGTGCGGCTCGCCTCGCCGCTGATCGACGACCTGGCCGCCGCGCTCGGCCACACGACGGCGATCGCGGTGTGGGGCAACCGCGGGCCGACGATCGTGCGCGTCGCGCTGCCGGGTGCTGCGGTGCACGTCGCGATGCGCCACGGCACCGTGTTCGGCCTCGGGGCGACCGCCTCGGGGTGGCTCTTCGCCGCGTACCGGCCGTGGGCCGAGGTTGCGCCGCTGCTCGCGCAGGAGCGGCTGCCGCCGGGTGCGGCGGCCGACGAGGCGACGTGGCGGCGGCGGCTGGCCGAGGTGCGTGAGCGGCGGCTCGCGGTGGCGGTCGACCTGACGCTGTCCGGCGTCAGCGCGCTCGCCGCGCCGGTGCTCGACGACCGCGGCGCGATCCTGCTGTCGATCACGATGATCGGACCGACGCCGGCCCTCGACACCCGCCCCGACGGCCCGCTCGCCGCGCGCCTGCGCGCCGCCGCCGACGGCCTGTCGCGCCGCTTCGGCTGGCGGCCCGGCGACGGCCGAACGGCGGCCTGATCAGGCTACGGGTTCGATCCGATTCACGTGAACGCGCGACGTCGGCCCGTTGCGGCCATTCGCGAAGGTCGGCTCTTTTGACGACTTGCAGCGGTCGCGGCATCGCGCCAGGCGGCACCCGCTGCGGGCTCACGCTGTGGCGGTCGGCCCTGCGGGCCGACTGCGCTGCGCTGCTCAGCCCGGGGTCGCGCGGCAGAACTCGCTTCGCTCCCTTCGGTCGCTGCGCTCGGACAACCGCCGCGAGTTCGATCACGAAGCGCGCTCACGCGCGCCGACCCCGGACCTGCGCTG
>CALIDR010000256.1 GCA_938022295.1 uncultured Burkholderiaceae bacterium | reverse complement strand
GGGTCGCTCCCAGAACTTCTTCAGGCTGCTCTTGGCGATAACCCTCATCGCCGGACAGTATCTCCCATTTTGGGAGACCCGTCAACGCGCGAGGCCTCCCCGGCGGCGACTCCTGAATCGGTCGTTGCTGCGAGCCATCGGGGCGCCAAGATTGCGCCTCGGTGACCTGGTGTCGTGCGACTGTCCGACGGAGCTCTTGCCGCTCTCGGTCAATGCCCTTCCGGCTGCAGCGCGATGACGGCCACGCCTATCAGTGCAATGCTCGCGCCAGCGAGGTCCCAACGCGTCAGCGTGACGCCGTCGACCAGCCAGAGGCATGCCAGGGCGACGGCGATGTACATCCCGCCGTATGCGGCGTAAGTACGGCCGGCCGCGCTCGGGTGCAACGTGAGCAGCCATGCGAACAGGGCCAGGGAAGCCGCGGCTGGAATGAGGAGCCAGGCGCTCCTGCCCTGCTTGAGGACCAGCCACGGCAGATAGCAGCCGACGATCTCGGCCAGCGCGGTCGCGGCGAACAGGCCCGCGATCCTCGGCAGTTCCATCACGTGGCCTCCTGCAGCGACGCGATCAGTGGACAGTTGACCCGGCCGCGAACAGCCGAACATCGCGCCACCAGTCCCGCCAACACCGACTCGATGCGCTGCAGGTCGCTGAGCTTCTGGCGCACGTCCACGAGCTTCTGTTCGGCCAGTTGTCGCGCTTCGCTGCAGCGTGCGCCGTCCTCGAGTTTCAGCAACTCGCCGACTTCATACAGGCTGAACCCGAGCCGCTACGCGGACTTGATGAACCGCACCCGTGCAAGCTCGGCCGCGCCGTACCGGCGGATGCTGCCGTAGGGCTTCTCGGGCTCAGGCATCAGGCCCTTGCGCTGGTAGAAACGGATCGTCTCGACGTTGACCCCAGCGGCTTCCGCCAGGGCACCGATGGTTGCGCCGGACTTGTCGTGCATGGGTCTTGACTCCGTACTTATGTACGGCAGTAAGGTTACACCCCGGATCGCATTGGTCGAAAGGAGTATGCGATGGCCGAACCCACGCAGGGCCGCGGCGCCCTGTTCGCCGGCGGGCTGGCCGCGATCCTTGCTTCCACCTGTTGCCTCGGGCCGCTGGTGCTGATCACGCTCGGATTCTCCGGCGCGTGGATCGCCAACCTGACGGTGCTCGAACCCTTTCGGCCGGTCTTCATCGGCGCGGCGCTGGTGGCCCTGTTCTTCGCGTGGCGCCGCATCTGGCGCACCGCAGCGACGTGTCAACCGGGCGAAGTCTGTGCATTGCCGGAGGTGAAGACGACCTACAAGGCGCTGTTCTGGCTGGTCGCCGCGCTCGTGGCGATCGCGCTCGGCTTTCCCTACATCGCCCCCTGGTTCTATTGAGAGGACAACACCATGAAGAGAGCATTGCTCGCGTTTGCCGTCGCCGTCGCGATGTCCGGTCCCGCCTGGTCCGCACCCAAGACCGTGACACTGTCGGTGCCGGACATGAACTGCGCGGCCTGTCCCATCACGGTGAAGAAGGCGTTGGGCAAGGTGGCCGGTGTCGCCAAGACCGAGGTCAACCTGGACAAGCGTGAGGCGACCGTCACTTTCGACGACGCGCGCACGAATGTGGATGCCCTGACCCGCGCGACGCGGGATGCCGGCTATCCCTCCACACTCGTGGGGAGCGCTAAGTGAGCGAGGTGATCCTGCAATCGATCATCACTTGCCCGAGTTGCGGACATGCCAAGACGGAGACCATGCCAACGGATGCGTGCCAATGGTTTTACGAGTGCGAGCAGTGCCACGTCGTGCTGAAGCCGAAGCCGGGCGACTGCTGCGTCTACTGTTCCTACGGCTCGGTGCCTTGCCCACCGATCCAGCAACGCGGAGCAGGAAGCCAGCACTGCTGCGCGAGCGAAACAAGCGTCGAGTGAGCCGGTAGAGCGGTGTTCGGCGCAAATGCCCGTCAGCACACGCTGGATCTCGTGACCTTCAAGCCCGTACTTGCGAAGGCCGCAGCACGACGCGTGACCGCCGTAGCCATCCGCCTCACGGATAACGCGCTGCTCGCAGGAAAACATCGCCGCTGTTAGCGTGCCGATGCAACTTCATCGCCCAACCTCGGGGTGGCGCTGCATCCGATATTTGACGAGATGGCGATATTTGCTGTTCAGTAAAGATCACCCGACCAGAAACCGACAAGCGACGGGGGCCTCAGCCCGTCATGCCGCGATCCGACACTTTTCCGCGGAAGTCCGTATCTACAACCAAGGACCCTACGCCCATCCCTGTACCCATCGCCAACCAGACCCGAGGACACGACCAAGGTGCTACTGAACACTTCGTGAGGCGCTTCGCCCGTGCGGCGCCCCTTCCCTATCGCGGCTTGCACGCCGCCCGACGTGACGAGGCTGGAGACAGTCCCAACGGGCAGTTTCGTCCCCTCACTCCCACTCGATCGTCGCCGGCGGCTTCGAGCTCACGTCGTAGACGACGCGGTTGATGCCGCGCACCTCGTTGATGATGCGGCTCGCGACCTTCTTCAGCAGCGCGTACGGCAGCTCGGCCCAGTCGGCGGTCATGAAGTCGCTGGTGGTCACGGCGCGCAGCGCGACGACGAAGTCGTAGGTGCGCCCGTCGCCCATCACGCCGACGCTCCTGACCGGCAGGAACACCGCGAAGGCCTGGCTCGTCAGGTCGTACCAGCTCTTGCCCGTGGCCGGGTCGACCGTCGAACGCAGCTCGTCGATGAAGATCGCGTCGGCGCGGCGCAGCAGGTCGGCGTACTCGCGCCGCACCTCGCCGAGGATGCGCACCCCCAGCCCCGGCCCGGGGAACGGGTGGCGGTAGACCATCTCGTGCGGCAGGCCGAGCGCGACGCCGAGTTCGCGCACCTCGTCCTTGAACAGGTCGCGCAGCGGCTCGAGCAGCTTCAGACCCAGCGTCTCGGGCAGGCCGCCGACGTTGTGGTGGCTCTTGATCGTCGTCGCCTTCTTGGTCTTCGCCCCGCCCGACTCGATCACGTCGGGGTAGATCGTGCCCTGCGCGAGCCACTTCGCGTTGGCGAGCTTGCGGGCCTCGCGCTGGAAGACCTCGACGAACTCGGCGCCGATGATCTTGCGCTTGGCCTCGGGGTCCGCCACGCCGGCGAGCCTGCCGAGGAACTGCTCGCTGGCGTCGACGTGCACCACCTTCGCGTGCAGGCGGCCGACGAACATGTCCATCACGAGCTGCGCCTCGTTCAGGCGCAGCAGCCCGTGGTCGACGAAGACGCAGGTCAGCTGGTCGCCGATCGCGCGGTGGATCAGCGCCGCGGCCACGCTCGAGTCGACCCCGCCCGACAGCCCCAGGATCACCTCGTCACCGCCGACCTGCGCGCGGATCGCCTCGACCGCCTCGGCGACGTGGTCGCGCATGATCCAGTCGGGCTTCGCGCCGCAGATCTGCAGCACGAAGCGTTCGAGCAGCGCGCGCCCCTGCACCGTGTGCGTGACCTCGGGGTGGAACTGCACGCCGTAGTAGCCGCGCGCCTCGTCGGCCATGCCGGCGATCGGGCAGCTCGGGGTGGAGGCCATCAGCTTGAAGCCGGGCGGCAGTTCGGTGACCTTGTCGCCGTGGCTCATCCACACCTTCAGCATCCCGTGGCCCTCGGGGGTGCGGAAGTCCTCGATGCCGTCGAGCAGCTTCGTGTGGCCACGCGCGCGGACCTCGGCGTAGCCGAACTCGCGCTGGTCGCTCCACTCGACCGTGCCGCCGAGCTGTACCGCCATCGTCTGCATGCCGTAGCAGATGCCGAGCACCGGCACGCCGAGCTCCCACACCGCCCGCGGCGCGCGCAGCTGGTGGTCGTCGTAGGTGCTGCCGTGGCTGCCCGAGAGGACGATGCCCTTCGGTGCGAAGGCGCGGACGAACTCGTCGGAGACGTCGTTCGGGTGGATCTCGCAGTACACGTGCGCCTCGCGCACGCGGCGCGCGATCAGCTGCGTGACCTGCGAGCCGAAGTCGAGGATCAGGATCTTGTCGTGCGACATCATCGGGGCGCTGCCGCGGCAGCGACGGTGGCGCCGCGGCGGCGCTGGAAGTGGCGGATCGCCACGAACGCGGCCGCGCCCTGCAGCACGGCGCAGAAGAAGAACGGCAGCCCGATCCACACGTCGCCCGGCGGGCGGTGCGAGACGACGCCGAGCAGCGCCGCGGCGATGACCGGCGCGGCCACCCCCATCAGGCTGTTGAGCGACGCGATCGAGCCCATCGTGCGCCCCTGCTCGTGGTCGCCGGCGGCGTTGGACATCAGGCTCTGGATCGCCGCCACCGTCGTGAAGCCGAACAGGTTGGCGACGATGATCACGATCATCATCCAGCCCTCGGTCGCCAGCCCCCAGGCGGCGTAGCAGATCGTCGACGACACGAGGCCGAGCGCGGCCAGCCGCTGCGGCGAGAAGTGCTCGAGCAGGCGCTTCATCAGCCCGCCCTGCACCACCGCCGCCATCACGCCGACGGCGAACAGCGACCAGCCGTTCTCCTTCGGCCCCCAGCCGAACTTGAACGTCGTGTACAGCACCCAGCTCATGTGCATCGTGAACTGGGCCAGGCCCGACAGCCCGATCACCCACACCAGCGGGCCGACGCCGCGCAGCTCGGCGAGCGACTTCAGCGAGCTGACCGGATTGGCGCGCTTCCAGTCGAACGGCTGGCGCCGGTGGGACGGCAGCGACTCGGGCAGCACGAACAGGCCGTACAGCGTGTTGGCCAGCGCCATCGCGCCGGCGACGTAGAACGGCAGGTGCAGGTCGATCGCGCCGAGCACGCCGCCCATCACCGGCCCGAGCGTGTAGCCGATGCCGAACATCGCCCCCAGCAGCCCGAAGCGGCGCGCGCGCTGCTGCGGCTCGGTGATGTCGGCCACGTAGGCGTGGGCGACGGCGGCGTTGGCCTGCATCGCGCCGCCGACCAGGCGCGCCGCCACCAGCAGCCACAGCGCCGTGGCCAGCGCGGTGGCGAAAAAGTTCACCGCCAGCCCCGCGAAGCCGAGCAGCAGGATCGGCCGCCGGCCATAGCGGTCCGACAGGCCACCGAGCACCGGCCCCGACAGGAAGCTCGCGAAGCCGAACGCGAACGCCACCGCGCCGTACCAGAACGCCTGGTCGGCCTGGCTGCCGGTAAACGTACCCACCAGCGCCGGCAGCACGGGGATGATCAGGCCGACCGAGATCATGTCGATCAGCACGGCGACGAGGATGAACGGCATCCCCGGGGCGCGGCGCGGCGTGCTCATAGCGCGATGCACAGCACGCCCGCGGCAGCGGCGGCACGCTGCAGCGACGTGTCCTTCGTCGCGAGCTGCGCGCCGGTGCGAAGCGCCTGTTCGAGGTAGCTGGCGTGGTAGAAGCTCAGCCCGAAACGCCGGGCGTGCGACAGCGTGTCGCGCACGCGCGAGGCGTCGGGCGCCGGCTCGAGCCTCACCGGGGCGCGCTGCAGCAGGCGCAGCGCCTCGTCGAGTTGCGCGTCGTCCATGCGACCGCGCCGGCAGGCACTTTGCAGCAGGTTGCCCGTCTCCCATGCCCACAGCGCCGGCGCCTGGAACAGGCCGGGGTCGCGCAGCCCTTGTGCATAGAGCCGGTCCGCGGCGACGCTGGACTCGTCGGGCAGCAGCCACGCCGCCGCTGCCGAGGAATCGAGGGTGATCGGCATCGGATGCGGACGCTCAATACCGCCGGCCGTCGTCGCGCAGCTTGCGCCAGCCCGGCCCGGGCCTGATGCGTGCGCGCAGTTGCCGCATCGCCTCGAGCTCGCGCTCGATCTGCGCGTCGGTCGGCGGCGGCACCTCGGGCCGCACCGGCAGCATCCGCACCACTTCCCTGCCGTGCCGCGTGATGCGCACCTCCTCGCCCGCCTCGACGGCAGCGATCAACTCGGAGAACTTCGCCTTCGCTTCGAAGATGCCTACGGCCCGCACGTTTCTGGCCAGAATTGGAAAATATGGCCAGATTCTAGATCACTCGAGCCGGTAGTTCGGCGCTTCCTTCGTGATCTGCACGTCGTGCACGTGGCTCTCGCGGATGCCGGCCGCGGTGATCTCGACGAACTCGGCCTTCTGGTGCATCTGCTCGATGCTCGCGCAGCCGCAGTAGCCCATCGCCGCGCGCAGACCGCCGGCCATCTGGAAGATGATGTTCACCACCGAGCCCTTGTACGGCACCCGCCCCTCGATGCCTTCGGGCACGAGCTTGTCGGCGTTGGGGTTGGCGGCCTCGTCGTTCTCCTGGAAGTAGCGGTCGGCGCTGCCGGCCTTCATCGCGCCGATCGAGCCCATGCCGCGATAGCTCTTGTAGCTGCGGCCCTGGTAGAGGATCACCTCGCCCGGCGCCTCCTCGGTGCCGGCGAACATGCCGCCCATCATCACGCTGCTCGCGCCGGCGGCGATGGCCTTCGCGATGTCGCCCGAGTAGCGCACGCCGCCATCGGCGATCAGCGGCACGCCGCTGCCGCGCAGCGCGCTGGCCACGTTGTCGATCGCGGTGATCTGCGGCACGCCGACGCCGGCCACCACCCGCGTCGTGCAGATCGACCCCGGCCCGATGCCGACCTTCACGCCGTCGGCCCCGGCCTCGCACAGCGCGAGCGCCGCCGCGCCGGTGGCGATGTTGCCGCCGACGACGTCGACCTGCGGGAAGTGCCGCTTGATCCAGCGCACACGCTCGATCACGCCGGCGCTGTGGCCGTGCGCAGTGTCGACGACGAGCACGTCGGCACCGGCCTTCACGAGCAGCTCGACGCGCTCCTCGGTGCCCTCGCCCACGCCCACGGCCGCCCCCACGCGCAGCTTGCCCTGCGCGTCGCGCGCGGCGTTCGGGAAGTTGGTCTGCTTCGTGATGTCCTTGACCGTCATCAGCCCGCGCAGCTCGAACGCGTCGTTGACGACGAGCACGCGCTCGAGGCGGTGCTTGTGCATCAGCGCCTTGCCCTCGTCGAGACTCGCGCCCTCGGGCACCGTCACGAGGCGCTCGCGCGGCGTCATGATCTCGCGCACCGGCGCGTCCATGCGCGTCTCGAAGCGCAGGTCGCGGCCGGTCACGATGCCCACCACCTTGCCGTGCTCGAGCACCGGGAATCCCGAGATGCCGTGCTGTTCCGACAGCGCCTTGACCTCGCGCACCGTCGTCGTCGGGCCGATCGTGATCGGGTCGCGCAGCACGCCGCTCTCGTAGCGCTTGACCTTGGCGACCTCGGCGGCCTGCAGCGCCGGCGGCAGGTTCTTGTGCACGATGCCGATGCCGCCTTCCTGCGCGATCGCGATCGCCAGCCGCGCCTCGGTGACCGTGTCCATCGCCGCCGACACCAGCGGCAGGTTCAGCGCGATGTGGCGGGTCAGCCGGGTGGCCAGACTGGTGTCGCGCGGTAACACCTGTGAGAAGGCCGGCACCAGCAGCACGTCGTCGAAGGTCAGTGCTTTGCCGAGAAGGCGCATGGGAGAGCTCCGGACGCAAAGCGGAATTATAGGGACCGGGTCACCGGCGAATTCGGCACACCGGCGCCTGCGGCGCGTGGCTACACTCGCACGCCGAGTCCCCTTCGATCGAGTCGCATGCGCGCCCTTCTGCCCCTGGTGGTCCTCGTGTTCGGCTTCTCGTGGCCGGGGCTCGCCGACGCGCAGTGGAAGTGGCGCGACGCCGGCGGCCGCATCAACATCAGCGACACGCCGCCGCCGCGCAGCGTGCCCGACCAGGACATCCTGCAGCGGCCGGCCGCCCCGCCGTCGCGCACGCCCGCCGCGACGTCGCCAGCGGGCGAGCCGCCCGCCGCCGAAGCGGCGGAGGGCGCGGCGTCGGCGCCTGCCGAGCCGAAGCTCGGGGTCGACCCGGAGCTCGAGGCGCGCCGCAGGGCCCAGGAGCAGGAGCAGCAGGCCCGCCAGCGCCAGGAGGAGCAGCGCCTGGCGCTTCAGCGCGCCGAGAACTGCGAGCGCGCGCGGTCGTCGCTGCGCCAGCTCGAAAGCGGCATGCGCATGGCGCGCGTCAACGAGAAGGGCGAGCGCATCGTGATCGACGACAAGGAGCGCGCGCTCGAGATGCAGCGCGCGCGCCAGGTCATCGCGAGCGAGTGCCGCTGAAGTCCGCCGGCCGGCGCCCCTGCCGCCGCCGCACGCCGTCGCGCCGGTAGCGCAGCCGGCGCGCTTCCTTTGGGTCCACGACGAGCCCGCGGCAGATCTCGACGCGGTCGCGGTCGCGCAGCGGGTGCTGCGGCGGCTGCAGCCGGCCCCACACGCTCAGGCTCAGCGCCGGGTCGACGCCGGTGGGCCCGACCGCGACGAGACCGCTCGCGGCCACCGCGTCGACCACCGTCGTGCCCGCCGGCAGCCGCAGCGCGCGCCGCTGCACGACCCGCGGCGCCGGGCTGTAGACGACTTCGACGGCGATCGTCTCAGCGCTCACCGTAGACCTGCCCGGCGCGCTTGACGAACGAGTCGACGAACGTGTTGGCGACGCGGTCGAACACGGGGCTCAGCACCGCCTCGAGCGGCTTGCTCGAGAACGCGTAGCGCAGGTCGAACTCGATCTTGCAGGCCGGCGCCTCGCCGCCGGGCCGCCCGAGCGGGTGGAACAGCCACGTGCCGTCGAGCAGCGAGAACGGCCCGTCGACGAGCTGCACGACGACCGCCTCGCCAGGCCGGTGGCGGTTGCGCGTCGTGAAGGCGTGGCGCACGCCGGCGTAGGCCAGGTGCAGGCGCGCCGTCATGCCGTCGGGGACGGACTCGATGACCTCGGCGCGCTCGCACCACGGCAGGAACTGCGGGTACTGCTCGACGGCGGTGACCAGGTCGTACATCTCCTGCGGCGAGTACCACAGCAGCACCGACTTCTTGACCTGCTTCATACAATGAATCGATTCTAGGCGGCGCATTCCATGGCAGTGCTTGTGCGGCGCCGCGCCGCCCCCACCTGAGCGCCATGACCGCGATCGCCGAGAACCGCCGCGCCCGCTTCGACTACCACATCGAGGAGCGCTTCGAGGCCGGCATCGTGCTCGAGGGCTGGGAAGTCAAGGCGATCCGCGCCGGCCAGGTGCAGCTCACCGACGGCTACGTCGTGATCCGCGACGGCGAGCTGTCGCTGATCGGCTGCCGCATCAACGCGCTGCGCGCCGCGTCGACGCACGTCCACCCCGAGCCCGACCGCACGAAGAAGCTGCTGATGCACAAGGCCGAGATCCGGCGGCTGATCGGCAAGGTCGAGCAGCGCGGCTACACGCTGGTGCCGCTGAACCTGCACTACAAGGGCGGCCGCGTGAAGGTCGACCTCGCGCTGGCCAAGGGCAAGGCCACGCACGACAAGCGCGAGTCGATCAAGGAACGCGAGGGCAAGCGCGAGGTCGAGCGCGCGATGAAGCAGCGCCACCGCTGAGCGGCGGCGCCTCAGCCGATCGCGGCGAGCGCCTGCGCGAGGTCGGCCTTCAGGTCTTCGACCGCCTCCAAGCCGATCGAGAAGCGCACCAGCGTGCCCGGCAGCGCCGAGCGGTCGCGCCGCATCGACGACAGGTCGTACGGCACCGCGAGGCTCACCGGCCCGGCCCAGGAATAGCCGATGCGGAACAGCTTCAACGCGTCGACGAACGCGTCGACGCGCGCGGGCTCGACGCCCTCGTCGAACAGCACCGAGAACAGCCCCGCCGCCCGCGTGCACAGGCCCGCCCAGTGCTCGTGGCCCGGCGAGCCGGGCAGCGCCGGGTGCAGCACGCGGCGGATCGCGCTCTGGCGCTGCAGCCACGCGGCGATCTCGCGCGCGGCGCGGTCCTGCGCGTCGTAGCGCAGTTCGAGCGTGGGCAGCGCGCGCAGGATCGTCTCGGCGTCGTTGGCGCCCACGCCGAGCCCGAGCCGCATGTGCGCGAGCAGGACGCGCTCGTGCAGCGCTGGGTCGACGGTCGTCACCGAGCCCATCAGCACGTCCGCGCCGCCCGAGGGGTACTTCGTCAGCGCGTGCATGCTGACGTCGACGCGCAGGCCCTCGCCGAGGTCGAACGGGTCGAACGCGAGCCCGGCGCCCCAGGTGTTGTCGAGCGCCACCGTCAGCCCCTGCGCGCGCGCCACGCGCACGAGGCCGCGCACGTCGGGAAACTCCATCGTCACCGAGCCGGCGGCCTCGATCCACAGCAGCCGCGTGCGCGGGCCGATCGCCGCGGCCAGCGCGCCCGCGTCCAGCGGGTCGTACAGCCGGTGCGCGATGCCCCAGCCGTCCAGCAGCGAGCGCGCGAGGTCCTTCGACGGGCCGTACACGTTGTCGGGCAGCAGCAGCTCGTCGCCCGCGCGCAGCAGCGCGAGGTTGACGAGCGCCAGCGCCGCGAGGCCGCTCGGCGCGAGCACGCAGTGGCGACCGCCTTCGAGCGTGGCGATGCGCTCCTCGAGCGTGAACGTCGTCGGCGTGCCGTGCAGGCCGTAGGTGTAGCCGGCCTTGGAACGCCAGTCGCGCGCGCGCAGCGCGGCGACGTTCGGGAAGATCACCGTCGAGGCCTTGTGCACGGCCGGCGGCACGGCCTCGAAGCCCGCGGGGGCGCGGTACGGGTGGTGGATCAGACGCGTGATGCGGCGGCTCATCGGGCGCTCACACCGGCTGGCCGACGAGGTCGTGGCCCTCGGTGCCGACGATGCGCGCACGCACGAACTCGCCCACGCGCAGCACCGTGGAGGCCTTCGTCGGCGGCAGCAGCCGCACCGAGCCGTCGATCTCGGGCGCGTCGGCGTAGGTGCGC
>CALIDR010000255.1 GCA_938022295.1 uncultured Burkholderiaceae bacterium | reverse complement strand
GCCGAGCTCGAGCGCGCGATCGCGCGCCGGCAGTGGTTCGACCCCTGGGTCTACGAGCTCGAGGCCGAGGGCGGGCAAGGCGGCGAGGCCACGCCGTCGCAATGCGTGCTGCCGTGGGTGGCGGGCTTCGCGCTCGCGATGGCGCACTTCCCGGCGCTCGCCGCGATCGACGACCCGGCACTGCTCGAGCCGCTCGCAGCGCTGTACCTGCACCTAGACCCCGACGACCTCGAGGATGCCGACGCGCTGCGCGCCGAGATCGAGACGCTCGAGCCGCCGCGCGACCTCGCCGAGGCCGTCGAGGGGCTCGTCAGCGCGACGCTGATGCTCGCCGACGTGTCGCGGCCGCGCGCCGCCCCGGCACGCCAGGGCTTGCCGCGGCGGCGGCGCTGAGCCGGCGCCTCAGGCGGCGACCGGCGCCGGGCGGTGGCGCGGGGTGGCCGCCACCGGGCCGCAGAAGTCGAACGCGAGGTCGGGCCGCTTGCCGCTCATCAGCAGCGCCAGCGCCCGGCCCGAGCCCGCGCCGTGCGTCCACCCGAGCGTGCCGTGGCCGGCGTTGAGCCAGAGGTTGGCGATGCGGCGGCTGCGGCCGATGTAGGGGATATTGGTCGGCGTGCTCGGGCGCAGGCCGGCCCAGAAGTTCGGCTCGCGGGTGTCGGCCACGCCGGGGAAGATCTCCTCGTAGCGCTGCACTAGCGCGCGGCAGCGCAGCTGCGAGGTCGGGCTGTCGAGCGAGGTGTCGTAGCCGGCCATCTCGGCGGTGCCGGCGATGCGCACGTGGTCGCCCAGGCGCGAGATCGCGATCTTGCGCGCGTCGTCGATCATGCTGACGGTGCTCGCGCGCTCGGGGTGCTTCAGGCGCAGCGTCGCTGAATAGCCCTTCGCCGGGTAGATGTTCAGGCACTCGCCGAGCGGGCGCAGCAGCGGCGCGGTGAACGAGCCGAGCGCGGCCACGACGTGGTCGGCCTTCAGCGTGCGGGCGCGGCCGGTGGCGCGGTCGCGCACGCGCACGCCGGCCACGCGGTCGCCGGCGCGGTCGAAGCCGAGCACGTCGTGGCCGTAGTGGAACGTCGCGCCGCGCGCGGCGGCCAGCCGGGCGAGCTGCTGCGTGAACACGCGCGCGTCGCCGCTCTCGTCGCTGGGCGTGTAGGTGCCGCCGAAGATGCGCGCACCGAAGCTCGCCAGCGCCGGCTCGACCTTCAGCACCTCCTCGCGCGACAGCACGCGGCGGTCGACGCCGTGGCGGCGCATCAGCTCGGCGCCCGCGGCGCCGGCGTCGAAGTCGGCCTGCGACGAGAAGAAGTGCAGGATGCCGCGCTCGAGGCGGTGGTACTCGATGCCGGTCTTGGCCACCAGCGCCTTCAGTGCCTCGTGGCTGTAGCGCCCGAGCGCGACGAGCTGCGCCACGTTGCGCTCGAATGCGGCGTCGGTGCACTGGCCGAGGAAGCTCAGCCCCCAGCGCCACTGGTGCGGGTCCAGGCGCGGGCGGAACAGCAGCGGCGAGTCGTCGCGCAGCAGCCACTTGGCGACCTTGAACGGCGCCTGCGCGTTGGCCCAAGGCTCGCAGAAGCTGACCGAGATCTGCGCCCCGTTGGCGAAGCTCGTCTCGAGCGCGGCGTCGCCCTGGCGGTCGACGACGGTCACCTCGTGGCCCTCTTCGAGCAGGTACCAGGCGGTGCTGATGCCAATGATGCCGGCGCCGAGGACGATCACTTTCATCGCTGCCATCCGTGCGGGGTGCGGAAAGCCGCCATTGTGCGGCGGCCGGCTCTATCATGAGCTTGCATTCACGAATTTCTGCCATCATTAGCACAGCTGATGCAAGACCTCGACCCCGCCGCGCTCGACTGCCTCGCCGCGCTGGCCGACGAAGGCAGCTTCGAGCGTGCCGCGGCGCGCCTGGCGGTCACGCAGTCGGCGGTGTCGCAACGGCTGCGCGCGTTCGAGTCGCGGCTCGGCCAGCCGCTGGTGGTGCGCTCGCGGCCGTTGCGGCTCACCGCCGCCGGCAAGGTGCTGCTGCGCGTCGCGCGCCAGTGGCACGCGCTGCGCGCCGACGCGGCGCGCGAGCTGGGGCTGGCGCTCGGCGGCGCGGCCCGGCTGCCGATCGCCGTCAACGCCGACAGCCTCGCGACCTGGGTGCTGCCGGCGCTCGACCCGGTCGTGCAGGCCGGGCTGCGCGACGGCCACGGGCTCGAGCTCGTCGTCGACGACCAGGACTTCACCCACGAGTGGCTGCGCGAAGGCGCCGTGCTCGGCTGCGTCAGCACGGTGCACGAGGCGCTGCGCGGCTGCGAGGTGCGCGCGCTCGGCGTGATGCACTACACCGCGGTCGCGAGCCCTGCGTTCGCCGCCGCCCACCTGCCACGCGGCCTGCGCCACGACAACTTCGCGCGCGTGCCGTTCCTCGTCTTCAACCGCAAGGACGACATGCAGGCGCAGTGGGTCGCGCGCGCGTTCGGCGTGCGCGCGCCGCGGCTGCAGGAGCGCTACGTGCCCTCGAGCGACGCCTACGTGCGCGCGGCGGCGATGGGCTGGGGCGTGGGCGTGGCGCCGTGGATCCAGGTGCGCGACCCGGTCGCGCGCGGCGAGCTCGTCGCCCTCGCGCCGCAGGTCACGGTGCCGGTGGCGCTGCACTGGCACCAGTGGCGCTTCGGCGGCGCCGACGGCGACGCGACGCCGGGCCTGCTCGACCGCATCGGCGACGCGCTCGCCCGCGGCGCGCAGGCCGCGCTCGGCGGTGACGACGCGAAACCGCGGCCCTGAGCGACGACACGCCGGGGAGCCGGCGCCGACCGAAACCCGTTCAGCGCCGGGGATCCGGCGCCGAGTGCGGCGCCGGCGCCGCCGGGGCGCGCGGCGCCTTGCCGAGCGCCGCATCGGCCGGAGGCGCCGGCCGCCCGAGCACGAGCGGCGCCTTGCCGTAGCGCTTCGCGGCGCCGCTGGAGGCGAGCCACAGCGCGCTCACCACCGCGGCGACGACGGTCAGCCAGGTCAGCAGGGTCAGCGTGCGGTGGCTCATCGGCGGTCGGCTCGGCGTCTATCCCCGCGCGATGTTGCAAGCACGTCACGTGCCCGGACATCCCCACGGCTGGGGAGGCGCACATCGCCGGTCCCGACGTGAACTATGGACCACCGACGCACCCTATCGGTTCGCCGTCACCGGCCGTTACCGCTGACACTGACCACACGGCACCGTCGCGCCGCACAGGAGAACCCCATGTCGAAGCCGCACCGTCGAGCCAGGTCGTGGTGGCCCTGGGCGCGCCGCGAGGATCCCGCCGTCCCCGACGCCGCCGACCACGGCACGGCGTACGGCCTCGAGATCAGCCTGATGTCGGCCGCCGAAGGCCCCGGCACCGGCGCCGGTGACAAGCCCGCGCCACGGCGCCGCGCACCGCGCCCCGCCCGCGCGAGCCGCTGACGCCGGCGACCAGGCTCACCGCCCGGCCGACCGCGAAGGCGCCGGCGCGACCCGCCAGTCCACGGACGACCGGGCCGGTCGCGATCGCATACAATCCCGCTATGGCGAGGTTGTCGTTCCGGCAGCAGATGCTGCAAGCGCGCGAAGACGCGATCGTCTCCGCCGTCAACCGCCTGCTCGCCGAGAAGGGCTTCGAGGCGATGACGGTCGACGAGGTCGCGGCCGACGTCGGCATCGCGAAGGCGAGCCTGTACAAGCATTTCCCGTCGAAGGAGGAGCTCGCCGCGGCGGCGATGGTGCGCGTGCTCAACCGCGCCCGCGCCTACCTCGACAGCGACGCCGTGCGGCTGCTGCCGCGCGCGGCCGAGCGGCTGCGCGCCGTCGTGCGCTGGACGCTGCAGGTGCAGCTGGCCGGCGAGATGCCGGCGCTGCCGTCGCAGAACTCGACGCTGCGCAGCGCGCTGCTGCAGCACCGCGAATACCTGGACCGGCTCAACGAGGTCAGCGAGCGCCTGGGCGAGCTGATCGTGCAGGCCCAGCGCGACGGCGACCTCAACCCCGCGCTGCCGCCCGAGGTCGTGCTCTACACGCTGTACGCGCGCGCCTGCGACCCGGTGCCGCCGCTGCTGAAGAGCACCGGGCAGTACGACGACGAGCGCATCGTCGAGATGGTGCTCAGCACCTGCTTCGACGGCCTGAACGCCCGCTGATCGACCGCCGCGCGGCCGCCGGCGGTGTGTGCCTTCAGCGCACCAGCAGCAGCGGCGTCTTGCAGTGGGCCATCACCTTGGTGGCGACCGACCCCATCACGAGGTTGCCCAGCGCCCCGTGGCCGTGCGAGCCCATCATCAGCAGGTCGTAGTCGCCCTTGTCGGCCACGGCGGCGATCGTCTCGGCGGCGTGGCCGACCTTGAGCACGTAGTCCGCCTCGATGCCCTGCTTCTTGAAGAAGGCGCGGATCGGCTTGAAGACCTTCTCGCCCTCTTCCTCGTAGTAGTTCTTCAGCAGCTCGCGGTCGAGCACGGCCGCCGCGCGCGGCGGCACCGCGGGCACCACGTGCAGCAGCGTGTACTGCTGCGTCGGCCCGAGCCACTCGTCGTGCGCCGCGAGGTAGGCGAGCATGCGCTTGGTGAACGGGCTGCCGTCGACGGCGACCAGGATCTTCATCGGCTCTCCTCTCGTGGGTGGAATGTCGTGCGGGCGCGAGTGTGACACGGGCGCGGCAGCCGGCCGCCGGCGTCAGACGAGCTCGACCAGCCGCAGCGGGTCGTGGCCTTCGGTCTCGCCCTTGGCGACGATGCCGCGCGCGTGCGAGACGACGCGCGTCGTGCGGCCGCCGGGGTGCGCGACGACGTAGTCGAAGCGGCAGTGCAGGTGCCCGTGCAGCCACAGGTCGGCCGCGGGCAGCAGGTCGTCGTCGGCGTTGCAGAAGCTCGCCGTCGTCGGCTGCGCGCCGTAGCGCGGGTCCATGCTCGCCAGGCTCGGCGCGAAGTGGGTGACGACGACGGTGCGCTCGCCGGGCGCGGCCGGCTCGGCGAGCGCGGCCTCGAGCCAGCGCCGGCAGGCGAGCCCTTCCTCGCGCACCGCCGGGGCGTCGAACAGTCGGCCGTCGCGGCGCGCGCGCATCACGTTGGCGAAGTACACCGCGGCGCGCAGCGCACGCGGCCGCTCGCGGGGGCCGAAGAGGTCGAAGTCGCACCAGCGCACGGTGGCCACGACGCGCAGCCGCGTGCCGTCGGGCGCCGTCCAGCGCCAGGTCTCGCGCTCGAGCAGCGTCAGCCCGAGCGCGGCGCAGCGCTCGCGCAGCGCGGGCCACGCGGTCTCGAGGTCGCGGCCGTCGAACTCGTGGTTGCCGGCCACGACGAGCACCGGCACCGGCCAGCCCGCGAAGCGCTCGTAGCCGAACCAGGTGCTGTCGATGTCGCCGGCGAGCACGAGCAGATCGGCCCCCGGCGCCGGCCGGGGATCGAAGTCTTCGCTCTCCAGGTGCAGGTCCGACAGCAGCTGGATGCGCATGCCTGCGCTCAGGCCGCCAGGCGCTCCTCGAGCTGGCGCATCGTCGCCGTCAGCTCGGCCGGCACGCGCGCGCCGAGCTGCTCGAACAGCTCGGCGTGCAGCCGCATCTCCTGCGTCCACGCCGCGTGGTCGACGCCGATCACGGCGTCGAAGCGCTCGCGCGGGAACGGCAGGCCGGTCCAGTTCAGGTCCTCGTAGCGCGGGCTGACGCCGAACAGGTGCTCGGCGCCGCCGCCCTCGCCGCGCACGCGCTGCACGATCCACTGCAGCACGCGCATGTTCTCGCCGTAGCCGGGCCAGACGAACCTTCCGTCGGCGCCCTTGCGGAACCAGTTGACGCAGAAGATCTTCGGCAGCGTGTGGCCGCTCTGCTCGAGCCGGTGCTCCATCTCGAGCCAGTGCTTGAAGTAGTCGCCCATGTGGTAGCCGCAGAACGGCAGCATCGCGAACGGGTCGCGGCGCACGATGCCGGTGGCCCCCGCCTGCGCGGCCGTCGTCTCGCTGCCCATCGTCGCGGCCATGTAGACGCCTTCCATCCAGGTCCGCGCCTCGGTGACGAGCGGCACCGTCGTCGAGCGGCGGCCGCCGAACACGAAGGCGTCGATCGGCACGCCCTCGGTGCTGTCCCAGTCGGGGTCGAGCGCGGGGTTGTTGGTGGCGGCCACCGTGAAGCGCGCGTTCGGATGCGCCGCCGGGCGCGGCTTGCCGTCGGGGCCGGGGTTGGCGCGGGCGATCTCGGGCGTCCAGTCGCGGCCCTGCCAGTCGATCAGGTGGGCCGGTGGCTCGTCGGTCATGCCCTCCCACCAGACGTCGCCGTCGTCGGTCAGCGCGACGTTGGTGAAGATCACGTCGTGCGTCAGCGACGCCATGCAGTTGGGGTTGGTGTGCACGTTGGTGCCCGGCGCGACGCCGAAGTAGCCCGCCTCGGGGTTGATCGCGTACATCCTGCCGTCGGCGTGCGGCTTGATCCACGCGATGTCGTCGCCGATCGTCGTCACCTTCCAGCCCTCGAAGCCCGCCGGCGGCACGAGCATCGAGAAGTTGGTCTTGCCGCAGGCGCTCGGGAAGGCGGCGGCGACGTGGTGCTTGCGCCCCTGCGGGTCGGTCACGCCGAGGATCAGCATGTGCTCGGCGAGCCAGCCCTGGTCGCGGCCCATCACCGAGGCGATGCGAAGCGCGAAGCACTTCTTGCCCAGCAGCGCGTTGCCCCCGTAACCGGAGCCGTAGCTCCAGATCTCGTGCGTCTCGGGGTAGTGCACGATGTACTTCGTCTTGTTGCACGGCCAAGGCACGTCGGCCTGACCGGGTTCGAGCGGCGCGCCCACCGAGTGCACGCAGGGCACGAACGCGCCGTCGGCGCCGAGCTGGTCGAGCACCCGGCGGCCCATGCGCGTCATCACGCGCATGCTGACGGCCACGTAGGGGCTGTCGGTGAGCTCGACGCCGATGTGCGAGATGTGCGAGCCCACCGGCCCCATCGAGAACGGCACGACGTACATCGTGCGCCCCCGCATCGCGCCCCGGAACAGCGCGTTCGGGCCGGTCTGCAGCGTCGAGCGCATCTCGGCAGGCGCGACCCAGTGGTTGGTCGGCCCGGCGTCGTCCTGGCGCTCGCTGCAGATGAAGGTGCGGTCCTCGACGCGGGCGACGTCGCTCGGGTCGCTGCGGGCGAGGAAGCTGCCCGGGCGAAGCTTCGGGTTCAGGCGCTGCATCGTGCCGGCGGCCACGAGCTGGTCGCACAGGCGCTCGTATTCTTCGGCCGAGCCGTCGCACCAGACGATGTCCTTCGGCTGCGTGAGGGCGGCGATCTCGCCCACCCAGGCGAGCAGGTGCGGGTGGCGGACGTGGTCGGGAGCGTTGGCGGCGGGGGTGGCGGGCATGACGTCTCCAGGAGGTGCGAAACGGAATGGGGCAGCGCCGGGTGCGGGGCCTGCAGAGGCACGGGAGGCAGGCCGGCCGGAACTGGCCCATGCCGTCCGGCGGTCGAACGGGCGGGCGGTTACAGCGAGGTACACCGGCGCCGCTTCGAACGCCGGGGGGCGATTGTCGCGGCAGTGTAATGGGGCCGTAACCACCGGAGTCCGGGGTCAGGTCAAAGGCGGCGTGACAATCGATCGCCTTTCGGCCTCGTTCTTCGCCCACCCGATCCGACCCGCGCGTCATGGCCCCCGTCGTCCGCGGCACCGTCGTCAGCGTCAACACCGGCCGCACGCGGCTGGTGACCGTCGGCGCGCGGCGCGTGGCCAGCGCGATCGGCAAGGCGCCGGCAGCCGGTGCCGTCGAGGTGCGCGCGCTCGGCCTCGACGGCGACGAACAGGCCGACCCCTCGGTGCACGGCGGCCTGTCGAAGGCTGTCTACGCGTTTGCGTCCGAGCACTACCCGGTCTGGCGCACGCTGCGCGCGCAGGCGGGCGTCGCGCTGTGGGACGAGCCGCTGCCGCCAGGCGCCTTCGGCGAGAACCTGACGCTCGTCGGCCTCACCGAGGCCGACGCGTTCGTCGGCGACCGGCTGTGCTTCGAAGGCGGCGTCGAGCTCGCCGTCAGCGAGCCGCGGTTCCCTTGCGCCAAGTTCGATGCCGCGATGGGCTTCCGCCAGGCGTCGAAGATGATGGCGCAGTCGGGCCATTGCGGCTTCTACCTGCAGGTCGTCGTGCCGGGGCGGCTCGCCGCCGGGGAGGCGTTCGCGCTGCGCCCCGGCGCGCGCGAGGTCTCGATCGGCGAGCTGTTCCGCGTCCGCGTGCGGCCCGGGCGCTAGCGCGCCGGCGCGGCGGCCAGCGGCGGGTAGTCGGTATAGCCGTGCGCGCCACCGCCGTACAGCGTCGACGTGTCGAGCGCGTTCAGCGGCGCGTCGAGCTTCAGCCGCAGGCCGAGGTCGGGATTGGCGATGAACTGCTTGCCGAAGGCGACGAGGTCGGCAGCGCACGAGGCCACCGCGTCGAGCGCCATCTGCCGCGTGTAGCCGTTGTTGACCATCCACGCGCCGGCGAAGCGGCGGCGCAGCGCGGCGTAGTCGAACGGCGCCACGTCGCGCGGCCCGCCGGTCTGGCCCTCGATCACGTGCAGGTAGGCGAGATGCAGCGGCGCGAGCGACTCGACCGCCGCCTCGAACAGGCCTTGCGGGTCGCTGTCGAGCCCGGCGTCGTTGGACGGCGTCACCGGGCTCAGCCGCAGGCCCGTGCGCGCGCCGCCGATCTCGCCGGCCACGGCGGTCATCACCTCGCGCAGCAGGCGGATGCGATTCGCCACCGGGCCGCCGTAGGCGTCGGTGCGGTCGTTGATGCTGTCGCGCAGGAACTGGTCGATCAGGTAGCCGTTGGCGCCGTGCACCTCGACGCCGTCGAAGCCGGCGTCGAGCGCGCGCCGCGCCGCGGCGCGGAAGGCTTCGACGACGCCCGGGATCTCCTCGGTGGCGAGCGCGCGCGGCGGCGAACACGGCACGAAGCCGTCGCGGGTGAACGTCTTCGTGCGCGCCGCGCGCGCGGTGGACGACACCGGTGCCGCGCCACCAGGCTGCAGCGAGACGTGCGAGATGCGCCCGACGTGCCAGAGCTGGACGACGATCTTCGCGCCACGCGCGTGCACGGCGTCGGTCACTTGGCGCCAGGCGGCGACCTGTTCGTCGCTGTGCAGGCCCGGCGTGTCGAGATAGCCGTGGCCCTCGGGGCACACCGGCGTGGCCTCGGTGACGATCAGCGCCGCGCCGGTGGCGGGGTCGGCGCGCTGGGCGTAGTACTGCGCCATCAGCGCGTTGGGCATCTGGCCCGGGGCGCGGTTGCGCGTCAGCGGGGCCATGACGATACGCGTCGCGAGGTCGAGGGCGCCGACACGGATCGGGTCGAAGAGCGTGGGCATGGAGGTGCAGGGAAAGGCCGGCAAAGCCCGCGAGCGTACCCGCAACCGTCCCGGGTCGCTGGCGCACCGCGCGGCTACAGTGCGCCATGCTCGCCTACCGCCACGCCTTCCACGCCGGCAACCACGCCGACGTGCTGAAGCACGTCGTGCTCGTCCACGTGCTGCGGTGGATGCTGCAGAAGGACAAGCCGTTCACCTACCTCGACACTCACGCCGGTGCCGGCGGCTATTCGCTCGAGAGCGGCTACGCGCGCAAGAAGGGCGAGTTCGAGACCGGCATCGGCCGGCTGTGGGACGCCCCGGACCTGCCGCCGCCGCTGGCCGACTACGTCGCGCTGGTGCGCGAGTTCAACGGCGGCGGGGCGCTCACCCAGTACCCCGGATCCCCGGCGTTCGCGCTGATGCTGCTGCGCCCGGCCGACCGCCTGCGGCTGCACGAGCGCCACCCGACTGACTGCCGCATCCTCGCCGCCTACGTCGGCGCGCGGCCGCACGCCGAGGTGGCGCTCGACGACGGCTTCGGCGCGCTGGCGCGCGAGCTGCCGCCGCCGTCGCGCCGCGGCGTGGTGCTGATCGACCCGAGCTACGAGCTGAAGACCGACTACGCGCAGGTCGTCGCTGCGGTGCGCGAGGCGCTGCAGCGCTTCGCCACCGGCACCGTGATCGTGTGGCATCCGCAGGTCGCCCTCGTCGAGGCGGCGCAGCTGCCGCGGCGGCTGAAGGCCGCCGCCAAGGACGCGCCCAAGGGCTGGCTGCACGCGACGCTGCACGTGGCCGCGCCGCAGCCGGGCGGCTTCGGGATGACCGGCAGCGGCGTGTTCGTCGTCAACCCGCCGCACACGCTGCACGCGGCGCTCGCGCAGGCGCTGCCGGTGCTCGTGCAGCGGCTCGGCCAGATGCCGGGCGCGCGCTTCGGGCTCGAAACCGCGGGCGGCTGATCCCCCGGGCGCCGGCCTACCATCGGCGCATGAACACCCGATCGACGACTGCGACGACCGCCCCGCCGCTGGCGGGCCTGAAGGTGCTCGAACTCGGCCAGCTGATCGCCGGCCCGTTCGTCGGCAAGACGCTCGCCGACTTCGGCGCCACCGTGATCAAGGTCGAGCCGCCCGACGGCGACCCGCTGCGCCTGTGGCGGCTGCTGCACGACGGCACCAGCGTGTGGTGGCAGGTGCAAAGCCGCGGCAAGCAAAGCGTCGTGCTCGACCTGCGCACCGACGAGGGCCGGGCCGCGGTGCGCGCGCTGGCGGCCGAGTGCGACGTGCTGATCGAGAACTTCAAGCCCGGCACGCTCGAGAAGTGGGGCCTGGGCTACGACACGCTGAGCGAGGCGAACCCGGGCCTGATCATGGTGCGCATCAGCGGCTACGGCCAAAGCGGCCCGTACCGCGACCTGCCCGGCTTCGCCGTCGTCGCCGAGGCGATGGGCGGCCTGCGCCACCTGATGGGCGAGCCGGGCCGCGCGCCGGTGCGCGCCGGCGTCAGCCTCGGCGACACGCTCGCCGCGCTGCACGGCGTGATCGGCGTGCTGCTCGCGCTGCAGGCGCGCCAGCGGGACGTGTCCCTGCAGGCGCCGAAAGGGCGCGGGCAGGTGGTCGACGTCGCGCTGTACGAGGCGGTCTTCAACTGCATGGAAAGCCTGCTGCCCGAGTACAGCGCGTTCGGCGCCGTGCGCCAGCCGGCCGGCTCGGCGCTGCCGGGCATCGCGCCGTCCAACGCGTATCGCTGCGCCGACGGGAGGGTCGTGATCGGCGGCAACGGCGACTCGATCTTCAAGCGCCTGATGCGCGCCGTCGACCGGCCCGACCTCGCCGACGACCCCGGGCTCGCGACCAACGCCGGCCGCGTGCCGCGCGTGGGCGAGATCGACGCCGCGATCGAGGCCTGGACGTCGAGGCGCCCGGTGGCCGAGGTGGTCGCCGCGCTGCAAGCGGCGAGCGTGCCGGTCGGGCGCATCTACACGGTGGCCGACATCGCCGCCGACCCGCACTACCGCGCCCGCGGGATGATCGAACGCATCACGCTGCCCGACGGCCTGGCGCTCGACGTGCCGGGCGTCGTCCCGAAACTGTCACGCACGCCGGGGACGATTCCGAGCCTGGCGCCGGCGCTCGGCGAGCACACCGAAGCCGTGCTCGGGGCGATGCGCCGCAAGCCGGAGTGATCTGCCATGGCCAAGGACTTCGCGACGCTGGAAGACAGCAACCGCTCGCCCAACCCGAGCATCCACGACGTGTCCGATCCGGCGCGGCGCACCGTGCTGCGCGGCGGGCTCGGCATGGCGGTGAGCGGCCTGCTCGCGCCGCTGGCCGGCGGCCTCGCGGGCTGCGCGACGGTCAGCGGCGCCGGGCAGCCGCTGCTGGGCTTCAAGGGCGTGCCGGTGTCGACCGCCGACACCGTCACCGTGCCCGAAGGCTACGTGACGCAGGTGATCGTGCCGTGGGGCGACCCGGTGGGCGTGGCCGGTGCGATGCCGGCGTTCCGCCCCGACGCGGCGAACACCGCGGCCGAGCAGGCGCTGCAAGTGGGCATGCACCACGACGGCATCCACTACTTCGCGCTCGACGGCAGCCGCCGCGGGCTGCTCGCGATCAACCACGAATACGCCGACGACGGCCTGCTGCACCCCGACGGCATGAAGACCTGGAGCGCCGAGAAGGTGCGCAAGTCGCAGGCGGCGCACGGCCTGTCGGTGGTCGAAGTCGAGTGGCGCGACGGCCGCTGGCAGCAGGTGCTGCCGTCGCGCTACGCACGCCGTGTCACCGCATACACGCCTTGCGCGTTCACCGGCCCCGCTGCCGGCCACGCGCTGCTGCGCACCGCCGCCGACCCGGCGGGCACCGTCGTGCTCGGCACCCTCAACAACTGCGCGAGCGGCCGTACGCCCTGGGGCACCGTGCTGACGTGCGAGGAGAACTTCGTCTTCTACTTCAAGGGGCCCGAGCAGCCCGACGCGCACCAGCGGCGCTGGGGCCTGCGCCCGGGCGACCCCGTCGGCTACCGCTGGCACGAGTTCGACGAGCGGTTCGACGCGGCGAAGCACCCGAACGAGCCGAACCGCTTCGGCTGGGTCGTCGAG
>CALIDR010000254.1 GCA_938022295.1 uncultured Burkholderiaceae bacterium | reverse complement strand
CCTGCCGACGCTTCGCCTGCGTCCTCGCGGACGCCGACGCACGGCTCGGGGCCGATGTGGTTCGCTACTCCTTCATCGCGGTGGACTCGCACCACCTACTCCTTGCCGGTCTCCCGGCGCACCACCCATCGGGTGAGTGTGGCGCGACCCGCCAATGCCGCGCCAGTGCTCGCTCAGCGCGCGATGACGGACGGTGAACTGCTGGATTCAGGCTCAAAGCGAACGGTCAATGTCGGCAGAGGGCCGCAATCAGCCGTTCATCTTCAGCAAGTCGAACGCAAAGGCTTCCCAGCCCGGGGGTCTTCGGCGCAGGACTGCCGCGGCGTCGCTGGCGGCGCTGCCTCACTTGCCGGGCGCCTGCGCCTCGACCCGGATCGCGGCGTACCAGGCCGCGAGGTTGTTGATCTGCTCGTCGGTCAGCGAGCGCGTGATCACGGCCATCACCTCGTGGCGGCGCGAACCGTTGCGGTACGCGCGCAACTGCGCCGCGGTGTAGAAGGCCGGCTGTCCGGCAAGGTTCGGCGCGTCGGGCGCCGACGCGATGCCGAGCACGCCGTGGCACACGGCACAGGCCTGCTGGGCATGGGCGCGGCCGGCCTCGATGTCGGCGGCGGGCGCCGCGGTGGCGAATGCGGCGGCCGCGAGTGCGGCCAGGATGCGTGAGCGCATGGTGGAACCCGAAGGAGAAACGCCGCCCCGCGCGCATCCGCGCGCACGGGGCGGCCGCCGAAGCCGCGGGCGGGCAAGCCCCGCCTGCGCGCCGCGGGACGGTCAGGGCGCGGAGTAGCTGATGCGGTAGATCGCGCCGGCGAAGTCGTCCGACACCAGCAGCGAGCCGTCCTTCCACACCGCCACGTCGACCGGCCGGCCGCGATAGCTGTTGGTGTCGGGGTCGAGCCAGCCCTCGGCGAAGACGACGCTCTTGTCGGCCGTGCCGTCGGGTTTCAGCGACACGAAGTTGATCAGCGCGCCGCTCGGCTTGGTGCGGTTCCACGAGCCGTGCGAGGCGACGAAGATGCCGCCCTGGTACTGCGCCGGGAACTGGCGCCCGGTGTAGAACGCCATGCCGAGCTGCGCCTGGTGCGCCGGGAACTTCACCTGCGGCTCGATCATGCCCGCCGGCGCAGGCAGGTCCTTCAGGTCGGGGGCGGCCGCGCTGCCGGCGATCTGCACGCCGCCGTTGGTCCACGGGAAGCCGAAGTGCTCGCCGGCCTTCGTCGAGCGGTTCAGCTC
This sequence comes from uncultured Burkholderiaceae bacterium, assembly GCA_938022295.1. GTDB lineage: Bacteria > Pseudomonadota > Gammaproteobacteria > Burkholderiales > Burkholderiaceae_C > Calidifontimicrobium. The sequence continues at coordinate 5,371 of CALIDR010000254.1, read as the reverse complement.
GCCGGGCGGGATGTCGTCGCCCATGCCGTCGACCTGGTTGTCGGTCCACCACAGCGTGCCGTCCTTCGGGTTGAAGTCCTGGCCGACCGAGTTGCGGATGCCGCGCGCGAACACCTCGCGCCCGCTGCCGTCGAAGGCGTTCATGCGGACGATGCCGCCGATGCCGATCTCGTCGAACGTCTTCACGAGCTCGCGCGGCTGCACGTTGAACGGCTGGCCGAGCGAGACGTAGAGCTTGCCGTCGGGGCCGACGTCGCACACCCGCGCGCCGTGGTTGAAGCTCTCGTGCTCGGGCGGGATCAGCTTGCCCTGCGGCACCACCTCGATCACCGCGACGTCGGGGCCCTCGTAGAAGAACTCGGCGGCCGGGAAGTTCAGCACCCGGTTGTGCTCGACGACGATCAGGAAGCCGTCGCGCGTCCAGCACACGCCGTTGGGGTTGGTGAACTTCAGCGACGGTGCGAAGCTCTTGACCTCGTCGGCCACGCCGTCGCTGTTGCGGTCGGTGACGGCCCACACCGTCGTCTTGCGCGTGCCGACGAACAGCATGTTCGTGCTCGGGCCGACGGCCATGTGGCGCGCGTCGGGCACGATCGCGAACAGCTCGATCTTGAAGCCGGGCGGCAGCTTGATGCGCTTGAGGTTCTCCTTGATCGCGTCGGCGTTGCGGCCGGTCTGTGGCACGACGGGGATGTTCAGGTCGGTCGTCGCGACGCGGAACTGCTTCAGCTTCTCCAGGTTCTGCTGCGCCGACGCACCGGCCGCCACGCACAGCGCGGCCGCGGCGGCGCACAGCCTCCAGGTCCTCTTCATGCTTGTCTCCACGACTGCAAAGGGGTTTATTGGAACGACGGACGCCCTGCCGCCACGCGGCCGGGCGCATGCTTGTACTGCGCCGCCGGCGCGCCGTCCATCGGGACTCGTGCGCACCGCACCCGCGGCCCGCGCGGGCGCGGCGGCCGCACGCGCCTATTCGCCGAGGTAGGCGGCGCGCACGCGCGGGTCGGCGAGCAGCGCCCTGGCGTCGCCGCTCATCGTGACCTCGCCCGAGTCCATCACGTAGCCGCGGTCGGCGAGCTGCAGTGCGCGGCTCGCGTTCTGCTCGACGAGCAGGATCGTCGTGCCACGGGCGTGGATGTCGGCGACGACCTCGAAGATCTTGTCGACCATGATCGGGCTCAGCCCCATCGACGGCTCGTCCATCAGCAGCAGCTTCGGGCGGGCCATCAGCGCGCGGCCCATCGCGAGCATCTGCTGCTCGCCGCCGCTCATCGTGCCGGCGAGCTGGTGGCGGCGCTCCTTCAGGCGCGGGAAGATCGCGAACACCTTGTCGATGTCGGCGTCGATCTCGGCGTCGCTGCGCACGAAGGCGCCCATCTGCAGGTTCTCGGTGATCGTCATGCGCGTGAACGTGCCGCGCCCTTCGGGCACCATCACCAGGCCCTGCTTGACGAGGTCCCAGGCCCCCTGCCCCCTGATCGGGCGGCCGAGGTACTCGATCTCGCCCTCGGCCACCGGCTGGATGCCGGTGATCGCCTTCAGCGTCGTCGTCTTGCCCGCGCCGTTGGCGCCGATCAGGCTGACGAGCTCGCCCTGGCGGACCTCGAAGTCGATGCCCTTGACGGCCTGGATGCCGCCGTAGGCCACCTTCAGGCCCGTCACCTTCAACATCGTCGCAGTCATCTGCCCTCCAAGCCGATGCCCTTCCCGCGCACGCCGCGTCACCGGCTCGGACGGGGCGCGACACTCGCCCCCTCGACGGAGAGCGCCGGCGGCACCTCGGGAATGGTCAATGTGCCCCGGCGCCGAGGTAGGCCTCGATCACCTTCTCGTTGCGCTGCACCTCGGCGGGCGTGCCTTCGGCGATCTGCTTGCCGTAGTCGAGCACGGTGACGCGGTCGCACAGGCCCATCACGAGCTTGACGTCGTGCTCGATCAGCAGGATCGTGCGCCCGTCGCGGCGGATGCGGTCGATCAGCTCGCGCAGCACGACCTTCTCGGTCGCGTTCATGCCGGCGGCCGGCTCGTCGAGCGCGATCAGCTTCGGGTCGGTGGCCAGCGCGCGGGCGATCTCGAGCCGCCGCTGGTCGCCGTAGCTCAGCGTGCGGGCGCGGAAGTCGGCGTAGCGCGCGATGCCGACGTACTCGAGCAGCTCGCGCGCGCGCTGCGCGATCGCCTCCTCCTCGGCCTTGAAGCGGCCGGTGCGGAACACGGCGCCGATCACCCCCGACGACGTGCGCACGTGGCGGCCGACCATCACGTTCTCGAGCGCCGTCATCTCGGCGAACAGGCGGATGTTCTGGAACGTGCGCGCGATGCCGGCCTTGGCGACTTCGTGCACCGCGGTGGGCCGGTACGGCTGGCCGCCGAGCTTGAAGGTGCCGCTGTCGGGCACGTACAGCCCCGTCAGCACGTTGAAGAACGTCGTCTTGCCGGCGCCGTTGGGGCCGATCAGGCCGTAGACCTGGCCGGCGTCGATGCGGATGCCGACGTCCGACAGCGCCTGCAGCCCGCCGAAGCGTTTCGACACGCCGCTGACCTCGAGGACCGGGGTGCTCATCGCGCCGCGCTCACTTCGTCACCGGTGCCGGCGCCGCCTTGCCGTGCTCGGGCGGCGGCCACAGCCCGCGCGGTCGCAGCAGCATGATGCCGATCATCGCCAGCGCGATCAGCAGCTGGCGCAGGATCGCGGCGTCGATGCGCCCGCCGGTGAGGTTCTGCAGGTCGATCGCGGTGGACACGTAGCGCAGCACCTCGGGCAGCGCCGCGAGCAGCACGGCGCCGAGGATCACGCCCGGGATGTGGCCCATGCCGCCGCGCACGACCATGGCGACGATCATGATCGACTCCATCAGGCTGAACGACTCCGGCGAGACGAAGCCCTGGAAGGCGGCGAACATCGAGCCCGAGACGCCGCCGAAGATGGCCCCCATCGCGAACGCGAGCAGCTTCATGTTGCGCACGTTGATACCCATCGCCTTGGCCGCGATCTCGTCCTCGCGGATCGCCATCCACGCGCGGCCGATGCGCGACAGCTCGAGCCGGTGGCAGATCACGACGCTCGCGACGACGAGGGCGAGGAACAGCCAGTAGTACAGCGTCACCGACGGGATGCGGAAGTCGCCGATGTCCAGCGGCCGCCCGAAGCTGAAGCCGAACAGCGTCATCGGGTCGATGCGGTCCAGGCCGCGCGGGCCGTTGGTGATGTTGACCGGGTGCTCGAGGTTGTTCATGAACACGCGGATGATCTCGCCGAAGCCGAGCGTCACGATGGCGAGATAGTCGCCGCGCAGCCGCAGCACCGGGGTGCCGAGGATCACGCCGGCGATCGCCGCCAGCAGCGCCGCCAGCGGCACGACGACCCAGATCGGCGTGTGCAGCCCGTTCGGGAACGCGGCGGCGATCCACTCGAAGGTCTCGAACAGGTGCGGCGAGGCCATCAGCGCGAACATGTAGGCGCCCACCGCGTAGAACGCGACGAAGCCGAGGTCGAGCAGCCCGGCGTAGCCGACGACGATGTTCAGGCCCAGCGCCAGCAGCACGTACAGCAGCGCGATCGCCATGATGCGCACCCAGCCGGCGCCGAACTGCTGCGCGACGAGGGGCAGCACGATCAGCGCCGCCGCGGCGACGAAGAACAGGATCAGCTTGGAGCGCACGGCGCGGCTCCCGGTCAGGCGCGGTCGGCCACGCGTTCGCCGAGCAGGCCCTGCGGGCGCAGCGTCAGCACGAGCACGAGCGCGATGAAGGCGAAGATGTCGGCGTAGTGGCTGCCGAGCACGCCGCCGGTGAGCGCGCCGAGGTAGCCGGCACCCAGCGCCTCGACGAGGCCGAGCAGCAGCGCGCCGACGACCGCCCCGGCCAGGTTGCCGATGCCGCCGAGCACCGCGGCAGTGAATGCCTTCAGCCCGGGCAGGAAGCCCATCGTGTGCTGCACGGTGCCGTAGTTGGCCGCCCACATCACGCCGGCGACGGCAGCGAGCGACGCCCCGATCACGAACGTCGCCGAGATCACCATGTCGGGGCGCACGCCCATCAGCGCCGCCACGCGCGGGTTCTCGGCGGTGGCGCGCATCGCGCGGCCGAGCTTGGTCTTGTTGACGACGAACATCAGCACCGCGAGCACGACGGCGGTCGTCGTCAGGATCAGCACCTGGGTGACGCTGATCACCGGGCCGCCGAGGTTGATCGGCTCGGTGGGCAGCAGCAGCGGGTAGGGCTTCGGGTTGGGCTTCCAGACGATCATCGCCATCGTCTGCAGGAACAGGCTCATCCCCATCGCCGTGATCAGCGGCGCGAGCCGCGGCGCGCCGCGCAGCGGCCGGTAGGCCACCTTCTCGATCGTGAAGTTCAGCGACGCGCAGATCACGATCGCGCACGCCACCGAGATCACGAGGATCAGCCAGCCGGGCATGCCGCTGGCCGCCAGCAGCGTGACCACCGTCCAGCTGACGAGCGCACCCACCATCAGCACGTCGCCGTGGGCGAAGTTGATCAGCCCGATGATGCCGTAGACCATCGTGTAGCCCAGTGCGACGAGCGCGTACATGCTGCCCAGCACCAGACCGTTGATGATCTGCTGAAAGAAGATGTCCATCGAGGGGTCTCCCGTTGTCGCCCGTGGACGGCAACGCGTGCCCCGGGAGCCCGCGCCGCTGTCCGACGCCGGCAAGCAAGAAACCGGCCGCGTCGATGCGCGGGCTGGTCGCCCGGCGAGCCGGCGCGGATTGTAGGGGCCGCCCTGCGGCGCTCCGGCAAGGGCTTTCCCCGCACGCCGCACGCACCGCCCCGGCGCTCAGCGCTCGGCGCGCGCCTTCGCGTTGAGCTCGCGCAGCTCGGCCAGACGCTCGCCGATGCGGATCTCGAGGCCGCGCGGCGCCGGTTCGTAGAAGCGCACGTCGGGCATGTCGTCGGGCAGGTAGCGTTCGCCGGCGGCGAACGCGCCGGCCTCGTCGTGCGCGTAGCGGTAGCCGCGGCCGTAGTCGAGGTCCTTCATCAGCGCGGTGGGGGCGTTGCGCAGGCGCAGCGGCACCGGGCGCGTGCCGTCGCGGCCGACGAACGCGCGCGCCTCGTTCCACGCCCGATACACGGCGTTGGACTTCGGCGCCAGCGCCAGGTAGACGACGGCCTGCGCGAGCGCGAGTTCGCCCTCGGGCGAGCCGAGGCGTTCGTAGACCTCCGCGGCGTCGAGCGCCAGGCGCAGCGCGCGCGGGTCCGCCAGACCGATGTCTTCGCTGGCCATGCGCACGATGCGCCGCGCGGCATAACGCGGGTCGACGCCGCCGTCGATCATGCGCACCAGCCAGTACAGCGCGGCGTCGGGGTCGGAGCCGCGCACCGCCTTGTGCAGCGCCGAGATCGTGTCGTAGAA
>CALIDR010000253.1 GCA_938022295.1 uncultured Burkholderiaceae bacterium | reverse complement strand
CGCGACGAGGTCGGCGACCTCGGGCGCAGCTTCGGCGCGATGCTCGAGCAGATCGCGGCGCAGCAGGAACTCGAGCGCCACATGCAGCAGGCCGAACGCATGGCCAGCATCGGCCAGCTGACGGCGGGCATCGCGCACGAGGTCAACAACCCGCTGGGCGGCATGCTCGCGGCGATCGAGAACCGCCGCCTGCGCGGCGGCCTCGACGAGGCCAGCGAGCGCACGCTCAACCTGCTCGAGCGCGGCCTGCGCCAGGTCCACGCCACCGTGCAGGCGCTGCTCAACGAGGCGCGCAGCGAGCGCCACCCGCTGACCGAGGCCGACCTGCACGACCTCGAACTGCTGCTGCGCCCCGAGGCCGACCACGCGCGCTGCACGCTGCAGTGGGACGTCCACATGCCCCCCGGCGCGGCAATGCCCGCGGTGCCGGTGCGCCAGGTCCTGCTGAACCTGACGCTCAACGCGATCGCCGCCGCCGGCGCGCGGGGCCGCGTGCGCGTGTGGTCGCGGCCGCCGGCCGACGCGTGGGAAGTCGCGGTCGGCAACAGCGGCGGCGTGCTCGACGAGGCCAGGCTCGCCGCCTTGGCGCAGGGCACCGAGCGCTCGGCCGAGGGCCGGCTCGGCCTCGGGCTGTGGATCACGGCGCGCATCCTGCACACGCTCGGCGGGCGCCTGAGGCTCGCCGCCGCCGAGGCCCCGCTGTCGACGGTGCTCGTGGCCTCGTTCCCGATCCCGCGCGCGGTCCCCGCATGAACGTCCACCTGATCGAAGACGATGCCCTGATGGGCGAGGCGCTGTGCGAACGCCTGCAGCTGGAGGGTTTCGGCTGCCGCTGGTCGCGCGGCGGCGCCGCGGCGCTGGCAGCGGCAGGCGACGGCGTACCGGCCCCCGACGCCGTCGTCAGCGACATCCGCCTGCCTGACGTCGAAGGCCCCGAGCTGCTCGCGCAGATGCCGCTGGCGTGGCGCGCGCGGCCCTGGGTCTTCATCACCGGCTACGGCACCACGGCGCAGCGCGACGCGCTGCTCGCCCGCGGTGCGGCCGACTTCTTCACCAAGCCGCTGGACATGGACCGGCTGGTCGCGCGGCTGCGGGCGGTCGAGCCTTCGGTGCCGGGCCGCGAAGCCGACGGGCGTTCGATGCCCAGCTGCCCGATCGGTGTCTCGGGCGAGATCCGGCGCCTGCACGCGCTGGTGCAGCGCCTGGGCAGCCACTGGGACTCGGTGCTGGTGACTGGCGAGTCGGGCTCCGGCAAGGAGGTGCTTGCGCGCTGCCTGCACGGCGAGACGCTCGGCCCGGACGCGCCTTTCGTCGCCGTGAACGCGGCGTCGCTGCCCGAGTCGCTGATCGAGGCCGAACTGTTCGGTTACGAGAAAGGCGCCTTTACCGGTGCCGTGCGCACCCACCGCGGCAAGTTCGAGCAGGCGCACGGCGGCACCCTGTTCCTCGACGAGATCGGCGACATGCCGCTCGCGCTGCAGGCGCGGCTGCTGCGCGTGCTGCAGGACCGCAAGGTCACCCGTCTGGGCAGCGAGCTGGCCCAGCCGGTGCAGGTGCGACTGATCTTCGCCACCCACAAGCGGCTCAACGAGGAGGTGCGCGCCGGGCGGTTCCGCGAGGACCTCTACTACCGTATCAACGTCGTCCACCTGCGCGTGCCGCCGCTGCGCGAGCGCCCGGAGGACGTGCCCTGGCTCGCGCAGCGCTTCGTCGAAGCGTGGAATGCCGCGCACCCGCACGCCCGCCGGTCGCTGTCGACCGAGGCCGAGGCGGCGCTGCTGCGCCGCCGCTGGCCGGGCAACGTGCGCGAGTTGCGCAACGCGATCGAGCGCGCGTGCCTGCTCGCCGAGGGCGAGCACATCGAGCCGGCGCTGCTGCGCGACGAATCGGCCGTTGACGACGCCCCGGCGAGCGCCGCCGAGGCTGGCGAGACACCCCGCCTGGAGGACTTCCTGCGCAGCCAGGAGCGCGAGTTCATCCGCCAGGCGCTTCAGCGCCACGACTGGCAGATCGGTGTCACGGCCGACGCGCTGGGCATCAGCCGCAAGAGCCTGTGGGATCGGATGAAGCGGCTGGCGATCGGCTGAAGCGGCCGACGGCCTGGCTGCGTTCTTGGCGGGTGCCTTCGACGCCTTCGGCCGCCCGCTCCCGCGCTGGCGTCAGCCCGCGCCGCCAGCCGGCGCGAACTGGCGCTCCATCTCGCGCCGCAGGCGCAGCGCCGGCATCGTCTCGTCGATCGCGACGTCGTCCCAGCACAGCATCTGCCCCTGCGCGACCGGGCGGCGCAGCGTGACGCCGTGCGCCAGCCCGAGCGGCAGGCCGCCGCAGCCGCGATGCGCGAGCGAAGCCAGCGCCGGCTGCAGCTTGCCCCACACCGTGTAGCCGCCCTCCCCGTCGAGCACCTCGCCGGCCTTCAGGTCGCGCTTGGCGGTGGCCACGACGTCGGCGTTCCAGCCCGCGGCCACGCCGGTGGCCTCGCCGCGCAGCACGACGCTGGCCACCGAGACGCCGACCTCGAGCCCGATCAGGTGCCAGCGCTTGTAGAGCGTGAAGTAGCGCCCGCTCGGGTCGGTGTGGGCGTTGTACTCCTCGAAGCAGTGGCGGACGTAGTCGGTCTCGCCCTCGACGGTGACCCACACCCCCATGCGGATGTCGTACGGGATCGCGCGGCCATCGGGCTCGAGGCTGCTGACGACCTCGACCATGCCCTTGCGCTCGAGGACGCCGCCTTCGCTGCGGGGGCGGGTGACGAACGGGATGTCGGCGATGCTCGCCGGCGGGTACTGCAGCCCGGCCGCGGGCACCGCCAGCCCGGTGGCGTTGGCCACCGCGGCGCTCTCGATGCTCGGCTTGCTGCCGTCGAGGAAGCTGTTGAACATCTTCGGGTTCAGGCCGCCGCGCTCGGCCTGCTCGGGCGTCAGGCCGTAGTAGCCCCACACCGTGTCGGGCGTGCTCTGCGCGAAGTGCGGCCGCCACTTGTGCCCGCGCCCGGCCGCCACCACCGGGAAGCCGCAGGTGCGCGCCCAGTCGACGAGGTCGCAGATCAGCGCCGGCTGGTCGCCGAAGGCGAGCGAATAGACGACCCCCGCCTCGGCGGCACGGCGCGCCAGCATCGGGCCGCAGAAGGCGTCGGCCTCGACCGTCACGTTGACGACCGGCTTGCCGTGCGCGAACGCGCCGAGGACGTGCTCGACGGCCGCCGTCGGCGCGCCGGTGGACTCGACGACGACGTCGATCGCCGGGTGCGCGACGAGCGCGCGCCAGTCGTCGCCGACGTGCGTGCGGCCCTCGCGCGCCGCGGCGTCGAGGCTCGGCGCGCTCGCGCGTTCGGGCTCCCAGCCCACGCGCGCCAGGTTGCGCCGCGCCGCTGCGGGCGACAGGTCGGCGATGCCCACCACGTGCACGCCGGGCGTACGCGGCACCTGGGCGAGGTACATCGAGCCGAACTTGCCGGCCCCGATCAGGCCGACGCGGATCGGTCGGCCCTCGGCGGCGCGTTGCTGGAGGCGTGCGTGCAGGCTCATGGCGGGCGGCGGCGGGTGGCGATGGGCCCATTCTCGCGCCGGCCTGCCGCTACCATCCTCGGCGATGCCCGCCCGGCCCCCGTTCGCGTTCGGTCCCTTCGTGCTCGACACCGCCGCCGCCCGCCTCACCCGCGGCGGGGCCGACGTCGAGCTGCGCCCGAAGGCCTTCGCGCTGCTGGCCGCGCTCGCGGCGCGCGCCGGCGAGCTCGTCACCAAGGACGAACTGCTCGACGCCGTGTGGGGCACGCGCTTCGTCACCGAAGGCGTGATCAAGACCACCGTCGGCGAACTGCGCGAGGCGCTCGGCGACGACCCGAAGGCGCCGCGCTGGATCGAGACCGTGCCGCGGCGCGGCTACCGCTTCGCGGCGGCGGCGCCCGCCGCGGGCGGCGCCGGCCTCGCCCCGTCCCCGCCGCGCGAGGACCACCCGAGCGCGGCGCTGGTGGGCCGCCAGGCGCCGCTGGCCACCCTGCGCCGCTGGTGGGGCGAGGCCTGCGGCGGCCAGCGGCGCGTCGTCGCGGTGGCGGGCGAGCCGGGCGTGGGCAAGAGTGCGCTGCTGGCGGCCTTCGTCGCCACGCTCGACGACGCGCGCGTCGCCGCCGGCCCCTGCGTCGAGGCCTGGGGAGGCAGCGAGCCCTACGGGCCCGTGCTCGACGCGCTGGACCGGCTGTGCGCGAGCGAGCCGGCGCTCGTCGAGGCGCTGCGCGAGACTGCGCCGACCTGGCTCGTGCAGCTGCCGTGGCGGCTCGCCGAAGCCGACCGCGCGGCGCTGCGCGCGCAGCTCGCCGGCGCCTCGCAGGACCGCATGCTGCGCGAGCTCGCGGTGCTGCTGGAGCGGCTGACGCAGGAGCGCCCGCTGCTGCTCGTGCTCGAGGACGTGCACTGGGCCGACCCGGCGACGGTGCAGCTCCTCGGCGCGCTCGCGCGCCGGCAGGCCCCGGCGGCGTTGATGATCGTCGCCAGCTTCCGGCCGACCGAGGTCGCCATCGCCGAGCACCCCTTCGGCGACCTGCGCCGCGAGCTGAAGCTGCACCGCCAGCTGCACGAGCTGCTGCTCGAGGGCTGGAGCGCCGAAGAGGTCGCCGCGCTGCTGCGGCAGCGTCACGGGCCGGCGTGCGCCGAGCCCGGCTTCGTGCAGCAGCTGCACGCCTTCACCGAGGGGCTGCCGCTGTTCGTGCTCGGCGTGCTCGACGACCTGGTCGACGAGGGGCTGCTGTCGGCACCCGGCGAGCCGGCCCGGCTCGCGGTGTCGGCCACGCAGCGACTGGCGGTGCCGCAGACGCTGTCGAGCGTGATCGAGCGCCAGCTCGAACGCCTGCCGGCCCCGGTGCGCGCGCTGCTCGAGGCGGCGGCGCTGGCCGCGCCCGAGTTCGACCACCCGATCCTCGCCGATGCGATGGCGCTGCCCGCCGACACCGTGCGCGAGCAGCTGGACAGCCTCGTGAAGCGGCAGATCTGGCTGCGCGGCGCCGGCGCCGCCGAGCTGCCCGACGGCCGCGTCGCGATGCGCTGCAGCTTCCGCCACGCGCTGATCCGCCACGCGCTCGCGCAGCGCGTGGGCGCGGCGCAGCGCATCGAGCTGCACCGGCGGCTGGCCGACGCGCTGGAGCGCAATCACGGCGTCCGCGCCGGCGAAATGGCCGCCGAGCTGGCGCTGCACCGCGAGCGCGGGCGGCAGCCCCGGCTGGCGGCGCAGCACCTCGCCGCCGCGGCGCGCACCGCGCTGCAGCGGCACGCCTCGCGCGAGGCGCTGGCGCTGGCCGAGCGGGGGCTCGCGCTGCTCGCGTCGTGCCAGGGCGAGGACGCGGCGGCGATCGCCGAGGCGCGGCTGCCGCTGGCGTCGGTGCGGCTGACGGCGACGCTGCAGCTCGAAGGCATGGCCTCGGCGGCGGCGCGCGCGCAGGTGGGCGAACTGCTCGCGATGGCCGCCTCGCTGCCGGTGGCCGACGACGTGCTGCCGCTGTGGCAGGTGCTGCTGCTCGTGCACGTCACCGGCCGGCTCGACGGCACCAGCGCGCTGATCGCCTCGTTCGCCGAGCGCGCCCGCGGCGCCTCGCCGGCCGCGCAGGCGGTGGCCGCGAATGCGCAGGGCATCGACGCGCTGCACGCCGGGCGCCTCGTCGAGAGCGCGGCGCACCTCGAACGCACGCTCGCGCTGATGCCGCACGCCGGCGCCGACGTCGTGCTGCTGCGCGACCCGCGCGCCGAGGCGTGGGCCTACCTGTGCCTCGTGGGCACCGTGCTCGGCCGGGACGCGCTGGCGCAGCGCTGCGGCGCCGAGATCGACGCCATGATCGAGCGCGGCACCGACCTGATCTCCACCGGCATGGGGCGGTGGTTCCAGGTCTACGCGGCGTACTTCCGCGGCGATGCGGCGCAGGTGCGGGCGCTGGCCGGCGACTGCGCGGCGCTGCTCGAGGCCCGCGGCGTGTCGCCGTTCCTGCAGCCGCACCGGCTGGCGCTGGGCTGGGCGCGGGCGGCGCTCGGCGACGGCGACGGCGGCTTCGCACTGGCGCGCGACGCGCTGCAGCGTTACCTCGCGCAGGGCAGCCGCCAGGGGCTGGCCGGCCTGTTCGCCATCGTGGCCGACGCGGCGCGGCTCGCCGGCGACCTCGCCGCTGCGGGCGACCTGGTGCGCGAGGGCCAGCGGCACGGCGCGGCGCTCGGTGACGGCTTCGCGCGCAGCGAACTGCTGCGCGTCCAGGGTGCCGTCGCCGCGCGCCTGGGCGACCCGGCGGCCGGCGACGTGCTGCGCGAGGCGCTGGCGCTGGCCGGCGCCCAGCAGGCGCCTCTGCTCGTCTCACGCGCCACGGCGACGCTCGAGGGCCGCTGAGTGGCCGTCGGCACCGGCGCGCGCGCGTCAGGGCGCCGCGCCCCACCACGCGGGGCGCCGCGGCAGGCGCCGCCACTGCTCGCGGAACAGCGCGGCGAGCATGCAGTCGGCCGCGCGCGCGTCGTGCTCGGCCGCCTCCTGCGGCCGGCCGAGCGCCTCCAGGCAGCGCGCCGCCAGGTGGTGCAGTTCGGCCGCGCGCGCGGTGGCGGGCTGCGCGCTGCCGAGCCCGCAGCGCGTGCGGCGCAGCGCCTCGCCCGGGCGGCCGTTGCGCAGCAGGCGTGCGATCGGGTCGTCGTCGCGGATGCGGGGCACGATCGTCATCGCCGCACCTCCTTCGCGGTGCCGCGGCCGAACCAGCGGGCGGCGGCCTGCGCGGCAACGACGGCCCACGGCCGCGCCCACCGCGCGCTGCGCGTCGGCGTGATCGTGGCAAGGGCCCCGGCCGTGCCGGGGCGTGCGGTGGGCGGGGGCGCCAGGAAGACGAAGCGTGCCATCGGTTCGGTCGGGGCGCGAGGGGCGGGTCAGCGGGAGGCGTCGAGGTCGGTCGCGGCGTCGTCGACGTCCAGGCACGCCTGCTCGCGCGCCAGGAGCGCCAGCAGCGCGGCGCCGTCGTCGAAGTCGTGCCGGCGGCCGCTGGCCACGTGCTCGACGCGCCCTGCCAGCCGCCGCGGCTGCCCGGGCTCGGGCCGGGCGAGGCGCACGACGTAGGTGCAGGCGGCGGGGTGCAGGGCAGGCATGGCGACCGACGGCAGGACGATGGCTGGCAGTGTCGTCCGGCCGCGGCGCGCCGTCGTCAAGAGACGGTCCCGTTTCGGTTAGGCCCACCCCGGCGGCGGAATCGCCCACTCGGGCGAGGTCGACGACTGCTGCGGCCGATGGGCTTCACGGTCAGCTTGGTGAATCGGTGCAGTGCCCCAGAGCTGGCCAACGTGGAACTGAGCGACCCGCGCAGCTTTTCGCGCAGGTCCGCTGGTGCAGCTCGTCGCCCGCGTGGGCTGGCAGAAGGCGGCGGTGGCACTGGCCAACAAGAACGCGCGCATCCTGTGGGCCGTGCTGGCCAAGGGGCGGCGCTTCGATCCCGATCACGTGTCGGTCAAGCCCGAGGCGCCTGCCGTGGCCATGTCGGCCGTGGCAGGTTGAACCATCCCGGCGACGACGACGATCCCGACGTCGATCTTCCGAAAGACGTGCGCTCGCAGATGCACCATACAGGCTGAGTCCGGACACAGTCAGTCCTGAGGACTGAGTGTTCCTGTTCAAGGGGCGGGTGAACTCGATGGGCGCTGCATCGACGATTAAGCGGTGTCGATGACGAGCGGGCGTTGTCCCGTTCGCTATTGAACCGTGACGGTGACGGCCCCTCGGTGAACATGCTACGCGGCCTCGAGGACGGCGCCGTCGTCGTTTGCCGGACGACGGGCATCCAGGGCCTTGAGGAGGGTGCGCATCTGGCCGCAGCCGCGCAGCTTGCGCATTCG
>CALIDR010000252.1 GCA_938022295.1 uncultured Burkholderiaceae bacterium | reverse complement strand
CTGGTGCAGCGGGTGAGCGAGGCGAAGGTCGTCGTCGACGGCGCGGTCGTCGGCGCGATCGGCTCCGGCCTGCTGGTGTTCGTCTGCGCCGAGCCCGCCGATACCGACGCCCACGCGCAGCGCCTGGTCGACAAGCTGCTCAAGCTGCGCATCTTCGGCGACGACGCGGGGCGGATGAACCGCAGCGTGCGCGACGTCGGCGGCGGGCTGCTCGTCGTCAGCCAGTTCACGCTCGCCGCCGACACCTCCGGCGGCAACCGGCCGAGCTTCGGCGGCGCGGCGCCGCCGGCGCTGGGCGAATCGCTCTACGAGCGGGTGCTCGCGCTCGCGCGCGCAGCGCACGCCGAGGTCGCGGCGGGGCGCTTCGGCGCCCACATGCAGGTCCACCTCGTCAACGACGGCCCGGTCACGATCCCGCTCACGGTGCGCTGACGACCGCCAGCCACGCGCGCAGCGCGAGGCCCGCGTGCGCGCCGAGCGCCGCGGCGGCGCCGTTGGCGTGCGAGATCACGCCGTCGTCCCACGTCGAGCGCGCCTCGCCGATGCGCGCGCTCGTGTGGGCGACGGTGCAAGCGGCGATGCCCTGCGCCTGCAGCCACGGCAACGCGGCGATGCCCGCGCCGTCGCGGCCGACGCCGGCGTCGTTGAACACCGCGAGCCGCACCCCGGCGGCGAGCGCGAAGCGGCCCGCGCTCAGCCCGCCGTGCGAGCCGCTGACGGCGGCGCACCCGGCGCCACGGCCGACCGCCTCGGTGATGCTGTCGACGACGAGCAGCGGCACGCGCTCGCCGCCCAGCGCAACGAAAAGGCCGTCCTCGCGGACGGCCCCGGCTTCGCGCATGCGCGGATCGTCAGTCGGCGTACTGGCCGGCGGCCTTGATGACCGGGCCCCACTTGTTGATCTCGGCCTCGACGAACTTCTTGTGGCCGGCCGGCGTCAGCCGCTCGTCGGTGACGACCACCGCGCCGAGCGCTTCCTGGCGCTTGACGAACTCGGGGTCCTTCAGCGCCTCGCGCAGTGCCGCGTTGAGCTTCTCGACGACGGGTGCGGGCGTGCCCTTGGGGGCGTACAGGCCGTGCCAGATCTGGACGTCGAAGCCCTTGAGCCCCGACTCGTCGAGCGTGGGCAGGTTCTTCAGCGCCGGCGTCGTCAGGCGCTTGGGCGTCGTCACGGCGAACGCCTTGACGCGGCCGCCTTCGATCTGCGCGGTCGTGTTGGTCGTCTGGTCGCACATGATGTCGACCTGGCCGCCGATGATGTCGGTCATCGCCGGCGCGGTGCCCTTGTACGGCACCGTCGTCATCTCGACGCCGAGCTTCTGCTGGAACAGCAGCCCGCACAGGTGCGACGCCGCGCCGAGCCCGGCATTGGCGAGGTTGACCTTGCCCTTGTTGTCGTTGATCCACTTGACGAGCTCGGCGTAGTTGTTGGCCGGCAGCGTCGGGCGGCCGATCAGCGTCATCGGCACGTCGTTGACCATGCCGATGAACTCGAAGTCGTCGAGCGTCTTGTACGGCAGGCTGCGGTACAGCGCCGGCGAGGTCGCCATGCCGATGTGGTACAGCAGCAGCGTGTGGCCGTCGTTGGCGGCCTTGGCGACCTTGTTGGCGCCGAGCGTGCCGCCGGCGCCGCCGACGTTCTCGACGACGATCGTCGCCCCGCCGAGCGGCTTGCGCAGCGCCTCGGCGAGGTCGCGCGCGACCTTGTCGGTCGGCCCGCCGGCGGCGAACGGCACGACGATCGTGATCGGCTTGGTCGGGAAGGCGAACGCGGCACCGGCCGCGAGCGTGAGCGCGGCGATCAGCGACTTCTTCATGCGGGGGTCTCCTGGTGGAAGTGGGCGGGCCGGATGCTAGGCCGGCGCGGCGGCGGCGGGACCGCGGGAACTACGTATGCCGACGCGACGCGGCGCGCCGCCGGACACCACGGTCGGCAGCGGTCAGCCGATGCGGCGGCGGTCGTCGATCACCTTGCCGTCGTTGGGCAGGCTGCCGGGCTCGACGAGGTCGACCTCGCCGCGCAGCTTGGTCACATCGCGGATCGTCGCCGCCAGCGCCTGCGCGAACTCCTGCGGCGCGGCGGCGACCTCGACCTGCAGCGTCATGCGGTCGTCGGCCATCTCGCCGTCGATCACGAGCCGCGCGCGGCCGATCCCGGGGTGGCGGCGCACGATCTCGGCGACCTGGCTCGGGTGGACGAACATGCCGCGCACCTTGGCCGTCTGGTCGGCGCGGCCGAGCCAGCCCTTGATGCGCACGTTGGTGCGCCCGCTCGGGCAGGGGCCGGCCAGCACCGCGGACAGGTCGCCGGTGCCGAAGCGGATCAGCGGGTAGTCGGGGTTCAGCGCGGTGACGACGACTTCGCCGACCTCGCCGTCGGCCACCGGCTCGCCGGTGCCGGGGCGCACGATCTCGACGAGCACGCCTTCGTCGAGCACGAGGCCCTCGCGCGCCGGCGTCTCGTAGGCGACGAGGCCGACGTCGGCGGTGCCGTAGCTCTGGTACGCCTCGATGCCGCGCGCGCGCAGCGCGTCGCGCAGCGCCGGCGGGAACGCCTCGCCGCCAACCGACGCCTTGGTCAGGCTCGGCAGCCGGATGCCGAGCTCGTCGGCCTTCTCGAGCGCGATGCGCAGGAAGCTCGGCGTGCCGGCGTACCCCTGCGGCTTCAGCTCGGCCATCGCCTGCAGCTGCAGCTCGGTGTTGCCGACGCCGCCGGGAAACACGGCGCAGCCGATCGCGTGGGCGCCGGTCTCCACCATCGAGCCGGCGGGCGTCAGGTGGTAGCTGAAGCTGTTGTGCACGAGGTCGCCGGCGCGGAAGCCCGCCGCGAAGAGGGCACGGCCGAACCGCCAGTAGTCGCGCGCGTCGCCTTCGGGCTCGTAGATCGGCCCGGGCGACTGGAACACGCGTCGCGCGGTGCGAACGTGGCCGAGGGCGGCCCAGCCGATCGCCGAGAAGCCGCCGAAGGGGTCGCTGCCCGCCTCGCGCGCGGCCTTCTGGCGCGCGAGCAGCTCGCCCTTGCGCGTGACCGGCAGCGCGGCGAGCGCGGCGCGCGACGTCACCGCCCGCGGGTCGACGTCGCGCAGGATCGCGGCGAAGGCGGGCGTGGCCTTCGCGCGCTCGATCTGCGCCGGCAGCGCGGCCACCAGCGCCGCCTCGCGTTCGGCGGGATCGCGCGTTTCCAGCGCGTCGTAGAACTCAGTCATCGCGGTCGCTCCAGGCGGCGAGTTGCTTCTTCACGTGGGCCACGAAGTCGCGCACGTCGGCGCCGGACTTCAGCGTCTTCGTCTGCCACTCGGGGCTCAGGCGCGAGGGCCTCTTCACCACCGCCGCGGCGATCGCGCCGCCGTCGACCGCCGCCTTCGCGATCGCGACGCCGCCCCGCTCGAAGCGCCCGTCGCGCTCGGTGAGGCCCAGTTCGCGCAGGCTGCGCTTCAGGCCGGCGAGCGCGTCGTCGGGCTTGAACGGGGGCGGCGCGACTCCGAAGTCATCCATGGATGGGCTCCAGCCACGGGGTCGAGCGGCCGCCGCGGACCCGGCTGCGCCGGTCCGCTGGCGGGCCTTGAAGGCCGCGCCGGGCCTTGCGGCCCGGCCCCTCGCCAGGCACGAAACGTCCACTGGACGTTTCGTGTCCGGGCTCGGCCTCCTCGACGGGGAGGAGTCCGCAGGGCGGTTCGGGGGTGTTCACGACAACCAGCGCTTGCGCCGCTTGTACGACTTGACGTCGCGGAAGCTCTTGCGGTCGCCGCCGCCCATGCCGAGGTAGAACTCC
>CALIDR010000251.1 GCA_938022295.1 uncultured Burkholderiaceae bacterium | reverse complement strand
GGACCTGGAGGCGCTGCAGCAGGTGCTGAAGGACGAGTGGCAGCTCGACCTCGACCTGAAGGGCATGGTCGAGGCGAGCGAGCAGATCACCGACGAGGACATCGTCGAGCGCGTCGTCGCCGCCGCCGACCAGGCGTTCGCGGCCAAGGTCGCGCTGGTGGGCGCCGAGCAGTTCACGCCGTTCATGCGCATGGTGCTGCTGCAGTCGCTGGATACCCACTGGCGCGAGCACCTGGCCGCGCTCGACTACCTGCGCCAGGGCATCCACCTGCGCGGCTACGCGCAGAAGAACCCGAAGCAGGAGTACAAGCGCGAGGCGTTCGAGCTCTTCAGTCAGCTGCTCGACGTCGTCAAGATGGAGGTCACGCGCATCCTGATGACGGTGCGCATCCAGACCCAGGAGCAGGTCGCGCAGGCCGCCGAGACGATCGAGGAGCGGGCCAGCCGCGTCGCCAACGTCACCTACACCCACCCGAACGAGGACGGCAGCGTCAGCCAGGAGCGCGACGCCGCCACTGCCGTCGCGCAGGTGCCCAAGGTCGGCCGCAACGACCCGTGCCCCTGCGGCAGCGGCAAGAAGTACAAGCACTGCCACGGCCGGCTGGCCTGAACGGGAGCCCCGCGATGCCGGTCAACCTCCAGGCCCCCGATCCCCGCACGCTGCACGCCGTGCCCGGCGTGCGCCTCGGCATCGCGATGGCGGGCGTGCGCAAGGCCAACCGCCGCGACCTGACGGTGATCGCGCTCGACAAGGGCAGCCGCGTGGCCGGCGTGTTCACGAAGAACCGCTTCTGCGCCGCGCCGGTGCAGATCTGCCGCGAGCACCTCGCGCGCGGGCAAGGCATCCGCGCGCTGGTGATCAACACCGGCAACGCCAACGCCGGCACCGGCGACGACGGGCTCGCGCGCGCACGCAGCGTCTGCGCGGCGCTGGCGGCGCGGCTGGGCTTGGCGCCGTCGCAGGTGCTGCCGTTCTCCACCGGCGTCATCATGGAGACGCTGCCGAACGACCGCATCGAGGCGGCGCTGCCGGCGGCGATCGCCGACCTGCAGCCCGCGAACTGGGCGCTCGCCGCCGAGGCGATCATGACGACCGACACGCTGCCGAAGGCGGCGTCGCGGCAGGTCGCGATCGGCGGGCGCACCGTCACCGTCACCGGCATCGCCAAGGGCGCCGGCATGATCCGCCCCGACATGGCGACGATGCTCGGCTTCGTCGCCACCGACGCCGCAGTGGCGCCGGCCGCACTCGACGCACTGGTGCGCGAGGCGGCGGACCTGAGCTTCAACCGCATCACGATCGACGGCGACACCTCGACCAACGACTCGTTCGTGCTCGTCGCCACCGGGCGCGCCGCCCACGCCGAGATCGCCGACCTCGCCTCGGCCGACGGCCTCGCGCTGCGCGACGCGGTGGTCGCGGTGGCGCAGCAGCTCGCGCAGGCGATCGTGCGCGACGGCGAGGGCGCGACCAAGTTCATCACCGTCACCGTGCAGGGCGGGCGCACGGTCGACGAGTGCCGCAAGGCGGCCTACGCGGTGGCGCACTCGCCGCTCGTCAAGACGGCGTTCTTCGCCAGCGACCCGAACCTCGGCCGCATCCTCGCCGCGGTCGGCTACGCCGGCATCGACGACCTCGACCAGGGTCTGATCGACCTCTTCCTCGACGACGTGCACGTCGTCGTGCGCGGCGGCCGCCACCCGGCGTACCGCGAGGAGGACGGCCAGCGCGTGATGAAGCAAAGCGAGATCACGGTGCGCGTCGACCTGCACCGCGGCCCGCACGAGGCCACGGTGTGGACCTGCGACCTGTCGCACGACTACGTCAGCATCAACGCCGACTATCGAAGCTAGGGGGATGCCGCGCTTGTGCGGCGGCGCGAGGCGCTGATACCATCTCAGTGCATCGCTACCCTGGAACGTCGATGACCCGCCTGGCCTTCGCCCCCCGTCTTGCCGGCCCCGGCAGCGCGGGTGCGGCCGTGTCGGCGGGCATGGCGACCGTCGTGGCTCGACGCATCGAGCCGTCGGTGAACCGCTGGTTCACCGCCCCCAGGTAAGTCCCTTCTCGGCTCCAGATCGCGACCCGGTCCGCTGAGAAGTCAGCGGAAGCCCCGGTAGCGTCGTCCGGACTCCCGCCGCCATCGGCCCCACGAGGGCCCGCACGACGGGAGTTCGGATCATGGCCACGTGGAGCCACCGCCTCGGCCGGTGGAAAGCGGGATGCACGCTGCCCCCCGGCGATCTGCTGCGCGACGCTCGCTACCGGCGCCTGTGGAGCTCGATCCTGATCAGCTCGCTCGGCGGCCAGGTGACGATGCTCGCGCTGCCGCTCACGGCGGCCGTGCTGCTGCACGCGACGCCGACGCAGATGGGGCTGCTGACGGCGATGGAGATTGCGCCGTTCGTGCTGCTGTCGCTGCCCGCGGGCGTCTGGCTCGACCGCGTGCGCAAGCTGCCCGTCTACATCGCCGGCGAGTCGCTGCTCGCGCTGATCGTCTGCACGGTGCCGCTCGCGTGGTGGTTCGGCGTGCTGTCGATGCCGTGGCTGTACGTCGTCGGCTTCGCGGTCGGCGCCGTCTACACGGTGGCCGGCAGCGCGGCGCAGGTCGTGCTGACGCAGGTCGTCGCGCGCGAGCGGCTCGTCGAGGCGCACGCGAAGAACGCGCTCGCGAGTTCGGGGGCCGAGGTCGTCGGGCCCGGCGCGGCCGGCGTGCTGATCAAGGCGGTCGGGGCGCCGCTCGCGCTCGTCGTCGATGCCGCGATGCTCGCGACGTCGGCGCTGATCCTGCGCCGCGTGCGGGTGCACGAGACGCTGCCGCCACGCCACGAGAGCCACTTCTGGCGCGACCTGAAAGCCAGCGTGCGCTTCGTCGCCCGGCAGCGGCTGCTCGTCGCGCTCGCGCTCACGGTCGGCGTGTGGCAGATGTGCCACCACGCGGCGCTCGTCGTGCAGATCCTGTTCGCGACGCGCAAGCTCGGTCTGTCCGAGCAGGCGGTAGGCCTGAGCTACGCGGGGATGGGCGTCGGCACGATCCTCGCCAGCGCGTTC